>JANLYU010000216.1:0-7200 GCA_031365785.1 Flavisolibacter sp.
TGATCATAATTGGTACCCCATATATTCCAGGCCTTATTAAAAATCAGCATAAAGTCTTTGTCCCGGGAAATGCCAAACATTGAATACTTTCCTGCGACCAGTTTTTTCCCCTGGACCATGATGTCTTTGTCGGTTTCAAAAACTGTGGCTTCATTGGCTCCCATGCGCCATACTTTTCCATTCATAGGCTCCACATCTTTCCCGATCATTCTGCCTTTGAGGGAAGGCTGGCTGTAGCTTATTTTAATGGTGGCGCCAGACTTAAGAGTGTTGGTGACTGTGGCGGGAGGACTGGGACGCTTGGATTTATCATCCTGAGCATGAAGTGCAGACACGAATAAAAGGGAACAACAAAGCAGGCTTATTACTGAAAATTGTTTCATTGCAATCATTTTGCGATGAAGTTACAAACAGAATATGTACCAAGTGTGAATTGAGGAAACAGACATGAGCTCCTTGCATTATTTAACATCCTCCTTTAATGCCATCAAAGCTTCATGGATTTCCTTCCAGCCTTTGGGATCACTTGCTGCTAACTGACTTTCATGGCTGGTGTAAAAATTAATGATGTTTTGACGTAATTGAGGCGTCACATGATCGAAATTTTTACTTTTCAGTTTGAGCAAAAGGTTTTTATAAGTTTCGTCAGCAAGTGTGTACTCGCCGTACTTTGTTTTATTACCCGTATCAAAATCAATATCTTCTAATTGATACATCTTCGGGTTTTTGTCTTTCAGGAAAAACATGTAATGGGTGGAAACTGTGTCGAAGCTCTGAATGAAAATCTTTTCAGCTTCAGGGCCAGGTGTTTTGAACTTCAAAGCTTTTAGTGGTCCCACCTTTGGTAGAATGCGAATCATGAACGATAAAATATTTGCAAAAAAGCCTGGTTTTTCCCTGTGTTTACCAAATTCCTTCTGGTATTTTTTACGATGCATCCGGTAAACAAATTTTCTACTGGTCACTCCGGGCTGTGTTTTCCGTATGTCACTTTTTTTAGTTACCCATGCAGCCTTTGTGATCCTTGGAAATAAACTTTTTACTGTCCAGCGGAAAGTTCCGAGGGCCAGGGAAAAATTGGGAAACACCTGTTTGATATCCAGTCCATAGGTTTTTAAAAAGGCGGCAGACAATAAAGTATCGGCTACAGAAAATCCTATGTAATTATGATAATTCTGAGTGGCATAATTACCCCTGGCGGTTTGTAACACATCAAAACCAAATTCCATCCGCAGGTGCGAAACTTTATCCTGTTCATAGGTGACAATATTTCCAAATTTTTTTCTGGTGGCGGGGTATACAATGGGAACACTTTTATTAGTACCCAAAGGGTGTCCATATTTATCTGCCATGTAATGACAAAGGGCACCTAGTGCAAATGCGTATTCATTGACATTTTTTTCCATATCGAAAAGCGATTCAATGAAATCACCACTTCTTACGTAATGAACAAGGTTGGTAAAGAGAGGGCTTCCAAATGGATAATAACCCATGTCCGGGGATACGGCCCCACCGTACGCATATGCCCTGGCATTTTTAAGTTCCTCTGTAGTGGATAGAGGATATTTCTGCCGGAGTGTAGGAAGGATGACCTTATCCCAGTTAGCATCTATCAGCGCCTCATGTGTCAATACAGAAAAAGCGTTTGCTAGAAAGGGTAATAGGGTGATACCCACCGTAAGCAAACAGTTGATGATGCGCTTCATGGTTGAAGGGATGCAAATACCAGTCCACAGAGAGCGGTAAAATTAATCACCTGGGCAGATGAGCGCCTTGTTTACATGTAGGGATCAATAATAATAACCTGCATGATTCACTCTTCTCATAAAATCATTTTGGCGTAAGGAAGTATCAGGTTGGTCCATTGCTGGTGCTCTTTGGCGGAATAATGAAGATGGTCATTGGTGAGGAGGGAGGGATCATTTGCGGCTTCACGGGTTAAAGGAGTAATGTCAATATAAGCTATGTTCATTTGCAGGGTTACCTGTTTATTGATCGCATTGAACCATCCGATTTCCCTACTTACTCTAGCTTTATCACCGGCTTCCACAAAGGGAGTAGCACTGTAATCAGGAATAGATAACACAAATACCTTTTCCTTGTGATTACCGGCAAGAGTAACAGATTTGTTCAACAATTGAGTAAACCTTGACCTGTAATCTGCCGTATCCCTGTGCTGGTACTGGTCATTAACACCAATCAGTAAAGTCACCAGGTCAAAATTGGAAGGTGGATCGGTGGATGCAATTGCATTCTGCAAATTCGCAGTCGTCCATCCTGTAGTAGCAATATATTGCGGATCGCTGATAGAAATATTTTGTTGTCTGAGGGCAGAGGCCAGCAGGTAAGGAAAACGTTCCGTAGGCTGTACATTCTGGCCAATCGTATAACTATCTCCTAAAGCGAGGTATTTTTTTGCACCGGCTACAGGAACTGCTGCAGGAGCCTGATCCTGCGTGATCGATGTTTTTTTGCAACCTAGAAGGGCTATGCCGGAGGCTATTGCTACACTGATGGATAAAGAAATAAAAAGTTGTTTCAACATATCTTATATACGAAAAAGGAATGCCACAGGTTTGGAAGTAAATATTGTTTTGATTTTATTAAGATTAAAATTCTTCAAGGTCACATCCGATGGGTGCACCCGGAGGGATTTCAAGGTGTAAGGAAGGTTTTGCTTTTTCAGGTGATTTCATTCTATCCAAAGCAAGTAAAAAGTGGCCCATAAGGACAGATGAAGGGGTTGTTTTACTTTGGTGTTCAATAAAAGATCTCAGATCATGCAAAGACTTCAACAGCACCGCCCTGGTGATATAAGAGGCATTGTCGTCAACGGAGGCAGCCAGTAAATAAGTCAGCAGTACTTGTTCTGTTTGAAGTTGAACCAGTCCTTCCATGCCCTTGCGCCGCGCAGATTTCCATGTTTTATTGACGATCAGATCCATCATTTCATCCAGTCCGAGCCCGCCGTTTTGCACTTGGTATTCCACCATTCTGTTCATCCTTTGGGTGTTGAATAAAAAGGATAAAGGAAGGTCAGCTGCCATTTCTGCCGGAGCCAGAACATCAAAGGCAAGACCTGTTCTTTTTTTAAATAATTCCCTGGTAAATTCATAACCCGCAGGTCTTGGGGGTATCAGAGATGCCAGCCTTTCCGGAACAACCAAATCCTTTGGATCAAGACAATCAATAATCGCTAGAAGGGCGTTTTGCTGATCGGCTTTGGTAATGGGTGCTGAAACCAGCTGTCCATCGCCTTTCAATGCATAGTTATAATTCAAGCCGCCTACAAGTTTGGTAGTTGCTTCGAGCTGATAACGATGAAAGAAATAAATCGGAACCAAAACATCCTCCAGCAGGGCCATAGGTGTTCCTTTAAGGATGTTATTTTCACCGAACTGAAGTAGTGCCTTTCTTCGCACTACCATTACCTTTTTCAATTCGTCCACAGCATTGTTACCATTGTCCCAAAGATGTGCATAAGGATGCATACCGCCTGGCGCACGAGCATCGCGGTCTGAAATGAATAGAAGCCCTTTTTTTTCTGCATCTGATAGCAGCTGATCCAGTTGTTTTTTTTCTGAATCTTTAGGAAAATCGCTATAACCCCATGCAATTGAAATCTTATCCCATTCACCAATACCCGAAGCATAGGCCTCTGACAAATTAATAGTTCCGTCGGAATTGAGTTTTACCACCGGATGCGGATAATCCATCACACTCGCATGGTCGCTTACTGAAGCAGCGTAATTGTGCATAAGGCCCAGAGTATGACCAATTTCATGAGCAGCCAGCTGGCTCAGACGTGAAAGAGACATTTTTAGCATAGGATCATCTTTTGGTTTCCCTTCTTTGAACGGGGCCAAAAGCCCCTGTGCTATCAGATAGTCCTGTCTTACCCGCAGCGAACCCAGCGTTACATTGCCTTTAATAATTTCACCGGTCCTTGGGTCGGTTACAGCTGCTCCGTATGACCACCCGCGTGTGGACCTGTGTACCCAATTGATCATATTGTAACGGATATCCATTGGGTCAGCATCTTCCGGTAATATTTTAACCTGGAAAGCATTGATATAACCTGCCTTCTCAAATGCCTGGTTCCACCACCTGGCTCCTTCCAATAGTGCACTTCTGATGGGCTCGGGCGTGGCATTATCGAGGTAATAGATAATGGGTTGTATGGGTTCGCTTTTCAGTGCAGAAGGATCTTTTTTCCTGAGCCGGTGTCTCATGACCACATATTTTTCAATGGGTTCTGAAACCGGAGTGCTGTAGTCTAAGTAGGAAATGGGTATAAAGGAAGATCTTGGATCAAATTCAAGAGGAGTATAGTTATGATCGGGCAATTGAATGAATGAATGGTGCATTCTCAAAGTGATGGATTCAGTTGAAGGTGAAACTCCCTGCACCAGGTTCCCAACCAGTCCGTCGGTATTGACAAAAGTAATGGTAGCCTCCAGTTCAGAATTGTAGGGGAAATTCTTGGTTCCAGGCAGATAGATAGCGGAGCGGTTCTTATCGGGCAGGTAATTTCCCTGGTGCTGGTTGCGAAGGATAACGGAAACACCTGCTGCGTCTCGCAGCAGGAAATCTGTAACATCCACCAGTACATGACCCAGGGATTCTGCCTCCACCTGAAAGCCCCAGATCACTGATTGGGCGAAGGATTGTTCCGCGGCTTTTTTTTCCAGTAGGTCGCCGGTTACTGCCCTGAAGTTATAATTGGGCTGTATCATCAATATTTTCCTTCCCACGCGGCTCAATCTGATAACTTTTGTATCCCGAATGGTGCCCCTGTCCAGACCCAGGTCATTGGAGCCAAGACCTGCCGGCAAGGAGTTGACATATAAAAATTCTGAATCCAGGCGCGTTATGTCCAGCCATACCTTTCCCTTTTCATCATCCCAATAAAAATCAAAATAACCTGAGTATTTTTTTAATCCTGAAGTTTTTTCTTCCAGGGAGGGTAATTTTTGGGCAAAAGAACAAATGGGGAGTATCCATAAGATGATGAAGACAAGGTGACGCATAGTGAAGGTTTATGAATAAATCTACTGAAGATCTTTCTTTTAAGAGGAGGTAGGGTTCACTATGGGCATTATTATTTCGTAATAATACAATCAAACTGAGCTGGTGGATAAGGGTGTATAATAACCTACAGTCTTCCCTCCTTCGGTTCAGTCACGCTTCCTTATTTTTAATCATGATTGATGTGAAAGAATTCCGACTGGGCAATTATTTACTGCAAAAAGCCAATGGACGTATCAGGCCGGTCAGGTGCTCGTACCAGCATTTTGAACTGATGGACAAGGAAGGGACCCAAAATCTTTATCCGGTTGTATTGAATGCGGATCACCTGTTAAAGTGTGGTTTTGATGAAAATATAAATTATCCATTGCTCCCCAATGCGAGGCAATTTATCATGGTGCTTCCGGTCATGGGCAGTTCAAATAATGAAATCCATGCATTTATCAAGAGTAATAAAGAATGTTTTGGCAGGGCAGTAATGAATGGTTCTCCAGCCAGTAATAATTTTTATTATTTGCACCAGTTACAAAATCTTTTTTTTGTCCTTACTTCTCAGGAACTGGTGGTAGAATTGGAAAATTGAATGGATTCGATAAACACCGGGCCGCTTTAAAAAAAACGTAATTATATTTGATACCAAATTGATACCTATGGGTTTACTTAACCAACAAGGAAAAAAGGGTGATAAAAAGTCAGGAAACAAGCAACAAAAAAACGCGGGCCCACAATCAAAATTCATCAGTAAGGGCTCCAAGCCTGCAGGCGGAGGAAAAAAAGGAATGATGACTGGTGGATCCCAGAGAGGTAGTTAATCTCTTTAAGGTAGGTATGGTTAATGCCCGAAGTGGGAACGACCCCTGCAAAAAATACTGATTTTAGAGGGTTTTTAGAAGATCCGGGGTGATATTCATCAGATTAATTAGTAATAAAATCAGAATAGTACATCAGGGTTTGAAGATTTACATAAATCTCTCTTAGAGAATATATTTATGTGATTTTACCTTCAGAATAGAAAATTGGCATGTTTTTTCTTTGTGTATAGCAACGAATTGAAGATGCGATTTAAAAAAGGTAATAAAACGGGGTTATACAGATTCAGGGTCAAGGAAGTTAATTCAGTTTTGGCTTATGCTGCATCTTTCATGCTTACAGGCATTCCTCCTGCCATATGCGAATCTGTGATTAATGAATTTTACTGTACGGTTAAAAAATCTCTGATTCGGTGATACCGTCGCATTGTTTCACGTTCTTTTCGATACCTGCCTAAAATTTTCTACAAATTTTCATTTCAACATCCTGTTAGGGGTTACGCTATTCAGAATCTAAAAGATTTGGGGTTGGCATGTTTTATGTCTTACTGTATAGGACAGTAATTACCTAACTTAAAATTATCATTATGTTACGCTGGACAGTTATCTTTTTAGTGGTAGCCATAATCGCGGCTATCTTCGGATTTGGTGGTGTTGCTGCAGGTGCTGCAAGTATCGCTAAAATTTTGTTTTTTATCTTTTTGATCCTTTTTGTTCTTAGCCTTATCTCCGGCAGAAGGAGTGGTGTTTCGAACGATCTTTAATAGCATGGCGATAGCTATTGGTGCAGGCTTACTGTACCAATAGCTTTGTGTTTGAAATAATTCATTTCCTATATTCATCAACAACACCCCCCCATTTTATTTTTCTGATTTTTACACTTTCTCATCACTCCTTTTGATTTTGTCAATTTGAAATAGTGGCCATTCTGATTGATAATCCAACATCTCTCCAACTCCATCAATACTTGTAATTCAATATACATCAGCACTGTTACTTTGATTCAGCCTGGCTTGCTTGTCGGTGAGCCATCCCACTTTTATCTCTTGCTCCTGTAGTTTAACTTTCTTCGTACAAGATCTTCAGCAATAATATGCGTTTCATGCGAGCACAACTGAAAGATGGATCCCACGTCATACATTTTGATTCCGTTGGTAGAGATGAATGGAAAGTAGTAGTTTGGAAGTGGTTGGATGGTCTTTATGATCCGCTAAAAGAAGGGCATTGAAAAAGGGATATCCCCCAACAAGGTGGTGTATTATACCAATTGGTCATGTTTTATCATTGATGATGGACAATCCTACAGTTGCTAGCGGGAAAAGGTTACGTTCTATCGTGGGTGGTTCCATGGGGAATCTGGTGG
>JANLYU010000241.1:0-7000 GCA_031365785.1 Flavisolibacter sp.
AATTTAAAACCGATAAAGGTAGCCAGCAAACCCATGGTTACGCTGATGCCAGTATACCCTATGAAGGTAACCCATCTATGGTCTATCAGCATCTGGATGCCTTCAAAAGTGAATGAGGAGAAGGTAGTAAAGCCGCCGCAAAACCCTGTCACTAACAACAATTGCATGGAATCATTTTTGTTTTTAGACAAAACCCCCCACAATATTCCTATCAACAGGCATCCCAAAACATTGACAGATAAAGTGCCAAACGGAAAACTCAGATTAAAAGACTTCTGACATAAGTAACGAAGTATGCTGCCTGCAGCTCCTCCTAATCCGACAAGAAGTATGGAATTGATCATTATTCTGGAAGGGTTCTTTGAAAAGTATATTTAAGGTCAACCAGCCATTCTCCATTTTGCCTGATTACTTTCACGGAATCGTGGGTATTCTTGAAAGAATTGGAATACGTCACCACGGTCATACTATCATTTACTTTCCGAACATTGTGAATATTAATAGAGGCTTCCCTGTAATCTCTCTTGTCCTCCTTTTTCATATGTTCATAGGTCCGTTCCGTATCGCTCATTCGGTTTTCATTGGTAGAATCCACTATCATCAGTTTTCGCGCTTCATCATACCGGCCGTCGAGCGCATCCCTGATGAACATACGGGCTGCATCAAGGTCACTTTCCGGTTTCCCAGCTTGTTCATCTGCATTATTACATGATAAAAGCGCTATGGTCATCATCCAACAAAAACACATCCTGATCATGGAGGTAAAGTAATGGAAAAGAAACCAGATAATTCATGCCCTGGAGTTACAGATGCCTGAATGCAGGACGTATCAATGACCTGATATCCTGAAGGATGAATGATGAACCATTAAGGTAAAAGGAGTAAGTGCCTGCTTTGTTCTAAGGACCGGGTATCAAAGCAGCATAAAAAAAGTGTCCTGATGAGACACTTTAATAATATGGCAATTTCAGACTGGTTAATCTCTCCTGTCGAATCTTTTCTCTTTTCTTTCCTTCTTTTCCGCTTCTTCCAATTCCTGTTCTCTCAGGCCTTCCTTGTCGTAGGCACGAAGGATCGCCTTTACGAGCTTATGACGTACCACGTCTTCTTCATCCAGTTCTATATACCCGATTCCATCAATATTCCGTAATATTCTGCTGGCTTTCAGCAAACCACTTTTCTGATGGCGTGGAAGATCTACCTGGGTAAGGTCGCCGGTGATAATGGCTTTGGCATTTCCTCCAATACGGGTAAGGAACATTTTGATTTGAACATCCGTGGCATTCTGTGCTTCATCCAAAATAATAAAACAATTATCAAGTGTCCGTCCTCTCATATATGCCAGAGGTGCAATTTCAATAGTGCGCGTGCTCATATAATAGCCCAGCTTGTCAGCAGGGATCATGTCATCCAGCGCATCGTATAAGGGCCTCAGGTAAGGATCAATTTTTTCTTTTAGATCACCAGGTAAAAAGCCCAGACTTTCTCCCGCTTCCACTGCAGGGCGCGTAAGGATGATTTTCTTTACCGCCTTATTTTTTAAGGCTCTCACCGCCATAGCAACGGCCGTATAAGTTTTACCGGTACCTGCTGGTCCAATGGCAAAAACCACATCATTCTTTTCAGCGGAAGTAACCATTCGTTTCTGGTTGGCAGTTCTGGCTCGGACATTTTTACCATTTGGTCCGAACACTAACACGTCATTGGGATTGCGTTCTATGAAATTATCTATGGTTTCCGCATCATCACCGCCAAGGATCTGTTCAAAGTAGTTTTCACTCATGTGGCCGTTACGTTCCAGGTATTGAACAATCAGATCAATTTTTTCCTTGGCTCCGTCTACCTGTTCAGGCGCCCCGCTTAACTTTAACTGGGTGCCGCGTGAAAGAATTTTTAGCAGGGGGAATTTTTTCTTCAAAATGTCGAGTTTACCGTTGTTGACTCCAAAAAATTCAATAGGGTTAACGGTTTCCAGGTTGATGATTGTGTCTCTCAATTCTGTTTGGTTTTTCTTTTTTAATAATCCCCGCCTGCATTCCATCTTTCAGCAGTACGGGATGAATTCTAAATGGTACAAATTAACCACCTAAACAAGATAAATAAAAGAAACCGTAATTCTAAACGGTATTTTATACACCATTGTGTATTCTAAATTTGGTGCCTTTTTTGCCGAATGCTTCGTTAATATTTTTGGTGATGGAAGTAACTGCAATCATGCTTTCAACTTGGTGTTGAAGCTTCAGGAATCAAAATGGATAAACTACCTCGGGGTTAACAAAATAATTGGAAAGCGGTTAGGGATATTTTGATTGGTGGTAATGAAATACATTCCTCTGGGGCATCCAGACAAATCCAGCATGACGGGCGTGGAAGAAGATGTGATTTTAGTTTTCATTACCTCCAAACCTGTGGTATTCCAGATAGAAACCATAAGCGGGCCAGAAACGTCAGTTGCTTCGCTGATATATAATTTTCCATTGGAAGGGTTGGGATATACCAACCATCTTTTATCTTTTACCATCACGCTTATGGTATTTGAATACATAAAAGCACCACTGTTATCTACCATCTTTAAACGGTAAAAATTTTTTCCACTTAATGCGAAAGTATCTCTATAGGTATAACCAACAGGTAATACATGATTGACGGCAGCGGCCATTACCCCTACTTTCAACCAGGATTGTCCATTGTCTGAAGATCTTTCTATGATAAATTCTTTGCTGTGATATTCTTCAGAAGTGACCCAATGCAACAGCACTTGTTTTTCTAACGCTGCTCCATTGAATTCAATCAGGTGAACCGGTAGGGACATGAGCCAGATACCCTGTATCGCAGAAGAATCATTACTGGCACCGGCGTACGGAAGCTGGTATAAAGTTTCCACTGTTCTTAAAACATTATAGTGTGTAACCGGCTGGTTGAAACTGCCCCCGTTGATATTGGCGCCTGTTAATAAGGTAAGAATATGATTATTGGAAGAACCATCATCTTCATCGAAAGTAAGGATGAACAAGCTGTTGTGCACCTTACACCACTGAACATAGGCATCCAAATGATTTTGAATCCACATATCACCTGCTGCTATTGAGCCATCATGCATGTCATTGTTTTGGTTGGGAACAATAATGCATACGGATGGAAGCAGGTTATAGTCTGAAGGGAAATCTGAAAATGGACTATTTGAAGAGGTGGGAATTCCATTTGTAAGTGATGCCTGCCAGTTGACCCATGGGTTGTGTTTCCTTGCATATCCCCCTGATAATTCACCTGTATAACCAGCGTAAGGAAGATCTTCAGAATATCCTGTAAAGGTTTTACCCGACTGTAAAAGAGATGCTCCCAGGTTGGGTGTGGTCAAGGGAAGTGAAGACGGAAGAAAGTTATTGTTCACACCCTGCGGATCACCTGCGTACAACATGAGGTAATTAGGTTGGCTTGGATGTATCAGTGCAAACGACTGCGTTAACCGGGCAGTATGTATATCTGCCAGCAGAGTATTAATGTATGGTGCTTGAGGATTTCCTACAATCTGCGTGTAACTTCTGTTTTCAAGGATTACAATAACTGTATGGGCTGGCTGTAACTGCGCTGCAGTAATTCTGTTGAATAACAGAAAGTAAAAAATCAAGGAAGTAAGTTTTCTAAATGACATGAATTTACTTTAACCTGCTTCCAATGCATTAATGAATGACCATTCAATTGACCCATATGGCGGGTACATGGATCATTAAAATTTTTTTCTCTTTAAGGGAAGATGCCCAGTTCGGCATAGCTCGTTCCTACTTTGTTGATCGCCACTACATAAGCGGCGGTGCGCATGCTGGGAATCTGCGGATTGCGCCTCCATTCATCCATGATCTCGCGGGTAGCGGTGATCATTGTTTCTTCAAGGCCACTGTGTACAAGGTCTACCTCATCTGCTCCGTGCATGATGAATTGCCTTTCCCGGTCATTCACTCTCCGGTTGGTCAGTTCCTCTATTTGTCCGAGAATGTGCTGGTTCATGTTTTCTGTAAAACGTTTTTCCATTCTCCCATAACGCACATGGCTCAGATTCTTCAGCCACTCAAAATACGAAACGGTAACACCACCTGCATTCAGGTACATATCAGGAACTACCAGGGTGCCTTTTTTTACAAAAATTTCATCCGCTTCAGGAGTAAGCGGTCCATTGGCACCTTCACCTATGATCTTTGCTTTTACCCGGGGCGCATTTTCCCCGTTGATCACATTTTCAAGTGCTGCAGGAATTAGTATGTCGCAGTCATATTCCAGCGCATCGGTATTTTTAATAAAATTCTGGGCGTCTGAAAAGTTCAACATGGATCCGGTGGATTTTCGATGCTCAAAAACAGCATCCACATCCAAACCTTTTTCGTTGAACACAGCGCCTTCGTACTCTGCGAGTGCAATGATCTTGGCTCCTGCATTTTGAAAGAATTTCGCTGCGTGGTAACCCACATTTCCCAATCCCTGCACAATGACTTTTTTCCCTTCTACACCAATAGAAAGTCCCAGTTTCTCCATAACATCGGGCATGCTGCACACTTCGCGTATTCCAAAAAAAATACCCAGTCCTGTCGCTTCTCTTCGTCCCCGCACCCCTCCCTGCGTTACAGGTTTTCCAGTAACACAGCCGGCAGAATCAATTTCTCCCGGACGCAGGCTTTGATAGGTATCCACGATCCAGGCCATTTCCCTTTCACCGGTTCCATAGTCTGGTGCTGGTACATCAGTACCAGGTCCAATAAAATTTTTCTTCACCAGTTCAGCTGTATAACGGCGTGTGATTTTTTCAAGTTCATACACAGAATACTTTCTTGGATTTACCTTAATTCCGCCTTTGCCACCACCAAAGGGTACATTCACAATAGCGCATTTATAGGTCATCAGTGCTGCAAGGGCCATCACTTCATCCTGGTTAACTTCAGCGGCAAACCTGATACCTCCTTTACAAGGAGTTTTGTGATGCGAATGCTGTACCCGATAGGCTTCAATTACTTCTATCCGCCCATCATCCATGCGTACGGGGAACTTCATTCTGTAAACTGCATTACAGGCCTTGATCTGTTCCAATATTCCCGGATCCCAATTGGTGAATTTAGCTGCCTTGTCGAAGCTCTTCTCTACATCACCAAAAAAACTATATTCTGCATTCGTTGACATGAGTGTTATTTTGAGATAAATGGTTGGTTTTGTTTTTCTTTTTCTAGCCTTGATATTTTCCGGTCAAGCCTTACGAGGTAAAGGATGATACCCGCAAAGATGGTAAGTACCACTGCCACTACCACATAAATTTTACCATTGCTCCGCATCTGGTCTGCCATCTGAATACCACCGGTTTCCTGGGCATACAATAGATGCTGAAGAAATACTAGGAAAAATAAGAACAAAGATTTTTTGATCATGACAGATGAGATTCTTTTAAATGTACGAGTCGAACTTTCAGACTTACTATCCACACCCCAAGAAGTGTCCATCCTATAACGGCAGGATAAAAAACCATCCGCATAGAGGGATCAATATCTTTATAATTCAATGCGGGGTTTCCTTCTCCGCCGGGATGCAAACTTTCCAGTAAACGGGGCAGTATCCATATAGAAGGAAATAGAAATGCAAAAGCAAAAATGTTATAAACAGCGCTGATGCGTGCTTTTTTGTCCAGGTCCTGGATGGAATCCCTCAATACGAGGTAAGCAAAATAAATCAGGAGAGCGAGGGCGGCCCCAATAAGTTTTGGGTCTTTGGCAATGGCTCCAAATGACGATGTTGCAGGATTGTTGGGATCTGCCCAGGTAAAAGAAGCCCAGATCATACCGGTACAATAACCCAAAACACCAAAAACAATTCCTACTACCGCGTATTGCCTGGAAAGCTGATCATTTTTAGGTTGATTGCTGCGTAAATATTTAACTGCTTGCACTACTGAAATGGTAAAGAGAATCATCATACTAAACCACATGCAAACGTGGAAATAAAGATTACGGATGGATTCCTGAATAACTGGTTTTCTGGGGACTTTCAATAAAAAACCTGCGAGTATCGTATAGGTCAATAAAATGATGCTAAGTATTTTCCACCACCATTTGTTCATAATTAGGTTTGGTATTGCTTACCAATTTAATTGGCAGCAAAAATAAGGGATGGGGGAGAATAAAGAAAAAGGAATATCCCTGACCGATGGAAGTGTTTCAGGCTGCGAAAACGAATAAAGTCAATAGAATTACACTTTGCATGGAGCCGTTATTTCATATGAACTTCATGATTCCAAACTTTTGTCAATCTTTCCATAAAAATGGAAATAAGATCACCGCCAATAAAATTACCAGCCCGTCTGAGGTGAACAATAAAATTATATTGGCCAATGGAATACCAGGACCGTTTTCAAATACTGAAGTGGAAGCATTCATCAACACCATGAGTTGGGGAAGGATGATAGGGAAGCCGAGGATGGCCATAATAGCTGCATTCTGCTGTGCCCTTGCCGCAATGGCGGCCAAAAATGTAAATACAAGACTTAGACTCCATCCTCCGAGCATCACCAGACCAATGAAGGATGCCGTCTTTATTACAGGGGAATCAAAAAACAAGGAAAATAATAAAAGACTCAAAAGGCTCATCACCAGCATCAACACCGTGTTAAAAAGTAATTTAGCCAGTATAAAATTTTTTGGACTGGTGATCGTCTGGTAATACATCATCCTGTTTCTGCTTTCCTGCAAAAAGCTCTTGGCCACGGCATTGATACTGATAAAAAGCTGTAAGGTCCAGAACAAGCCGTTCCAGGTGGCAGTTTCTGGATTTTCAATAACCATATACAAAACAAAGATGGTGGCTCCCACGTATAACAACACTCCATAAAAAGCATACTGTTGTCTGATCTCAAGCAACACATCTTTTTTGAAAAGGGTCCATATCTGTCTGGATGGGTGGATGATGTTTTTTGTAAAAATAGAGAATAATCGATGTGTCGCACTTCTTCAGCAGGAATGAAAAATGT
>JANLYU010000245.1:0-9405 GCA_031365785.1 Flavisolibacter sp.
AACAATGGCTTCAAGGAAAGGAAATTCTTTAAAAACAAAATCGGTATATAGTCATTATAAAATAAATGACCGGGACAGGAAAACAGAAATTGTTATCCATGAATCACTAATGCCAAATCCTTTTTTGCGGTTGGGGGTAAAGTTCAGATTCAACATGGCGGGCAGGGTAACATAATCTGCTGAAAGTTTGTTTTTATCAACGCCAGCCAGGGTGGGATCGATAGTGATGATCGTGGGATTTTTACTCAAACGGACCTTTTCATCATCGAACCGGTAATTATTCAATTCAACGCCCAAACCATATTTTAGGTTCACCACATGCTGGATCATATTCAGCTTTTGCATGAATAACCAAATATTGATATTAGAAGATTTACCTGTTTTCAGATTCAACTGGTCTTTATTGCTAAAGCCTGGTGCAAACGACTGAACCGCTGCTGAAGTATAATTGGTTTTGTCATTCAGGTTGGCGAACCCTAGGTCCACAATCCACCAGTTGGTACTGACATTGGATGGCTTACTTCTTTTCCGGTTAGCGATCCTTACCTCGCTTTGATTTCTCCCCACACTGTCACTTTTCTTTTTAATGATGATCATGCCACCCACGCGGATGGTATCTACTTTTTCCACTATAGTTGAATCCTGTCCGTAACTACTCAAGGCTACGCTCAATGCCACACAAGCAAATACTATTATTTTCATATTGTTCTTTTGAATTTTTATTTAAGTTTTACAGCCACAACACCGATCAGCAAATCTCCGTTATCATTTCTGGGATCGAATCCGGTTCTTCTTTCAATGAGCCTGGAGGCTTTACGAAGGAAACCCTTCACGGATCCTTTTTTATTGTTACTGGCGATATCATTTGTAATACGGTCTGTTGACACAGAAGTTACAGGTAAACTGTTAATACTTTCATTTGAAACAGGTGGTGAAACACCTACAACTACCACCTGCGGAAGCGGTAACGAGCGAACAGGATTTTTTATATCCGAACTTGTATTTTGTATTTCAGCTTTACGTGCATTTAGTGATTCATGGATAACAATTTCTGTTTTCCTGTCCCGGTCATTTATTTTATAATGACTATATACCGATTTTGTTTTTAAAGAATTTCCTTTCCTTGAAGCCATTGTTGATGGATGATTTCCTTTGCTGACGGTTATACGATCCGTTCCTTTTAATGGAGTAGCAAATGGAGATACAGGTTGGTAATCGGTAACAGAAGGGGCAGAAGTATGTGATAGGGACTTTCCGGATGTAAATGAAACCCTGCCAGGTTGGATGAAGTACAAAAGGCCCGACAAACTAATCAACAAAAAAATGGCAGCTATCCTGACCCAGGTGGGGAACCCAAAAGCCTTTTCCCCTTTGCGCATTAATTCATTTTTATGAGGATGAGAAACCGTATCATCTGCGCTCAGTTTCGTCTGAAGCAAAACCTTGAATTGATGATCCAACTCCTGGTGGGATGACAACTCCAGTTCAAGGATCTTTTTCCTGTCAGGAGGTAACTCATTATCTAAATATAACAGAAGGTCTTCTGTGAAAGATCCCGGCAGTCTGTGTGCTGCCATCAACACTTCTTTATTGAAGGAGAAGGTTTCTAGAGGCAGTTTAGTGCCTGAAAGTAGTTTGAATTCGTGCTCCAATTCGGGATGAGAAGATAAAAAATCCTCCACTATTTTGCTATCGGTTTCATTGAGTTCCCGATCCAGATAAAGGATAAAGTACCCTTCATAATTTCCAGCATGAATATCGATATGAGCTTGCTTAGATGACATTTTCAATTTTTACAAGGTATTCTTTCAGTTGAAGGCGTGCCCGGTGGAGGTATACTTTTACCTGGCTTTCACTGAGGTTCATGATCTGTCCTATTTCTGCATAAGTATACCCTTCATAGTCTTTGAGCATCACCAGTGATCTTTGTGTTTCGCTCAGCCGGTTCAACCCTTCCTGTAAAACTGCTTTCGCATTATTGGCCGGACAATCCGTAACCCTCGAATCTTCTTTAAATGTTTCTTTCAGGTGTACCCGTTTGATTTTTCTGAGGTGATCTATCATCTGATTATAAGCAACAGTAAACAGATAAGATTTGCTTTTTGAACCATCCACACCCTCCCTGTTTCGCCATAATTTCTCGAAAGCCGTTTGAACTACGTCACGGGCATCTTCTTCATGGCGAAGATTTTTTAAAATGAAACGGTATACGTTATCCGCATAAAGGTCAACACATAGATTGTAATCTTTCTCAGTCATAAACAGTTCCAAAAACTTATTCCTTCTCTAATACGAAGCAACCAGAAGAATGTTACAGAAATAAAATTTAATTATCTACAGCGAAATGACAAAGAATGGCCTGGAAATGAAATTCCACAGAAAAATACCATTCTTTGTTGGATCCCCCATTGGCTTGGTATCACCTTTTGGAGCAGCACTTAGCGTCCTGGTTTTTTTATAAGCTGAATAGGAAAATGCAAAGAAGCTCATCATCAGTAATATGGCAAGAATGAACCATTTATTCAGGATCAACCTTTTCATGACATTGATTTGACCTTTTGACGGTGCAACCGGGTAAAAAGTTACAGTAAACCGCATTTAGCTACCGGCAACACCTGTGCAATCCCTGACTATATTTGCCCCTTATCATCGCATATGAACCAAAAATTTGTAGAACGCATCCAGTTGGAAGTGGAAGAGATCAAAGGTGCCGGTCTTTACAAAACAGAAAGAGTGATTGCATCACCTCAGGGACCCGAGATTACTGTAAACGGAGAAAAAGTACTGAATTTTTGCGCCAATAATTACCTGGGACTTTCCTCTCACGAAAAAACTATTGAAGCGGCACACCACTATATTGATTCTCATGGCTATGGAATGAGCTCGGTACGGTTTATTTGCGGCACGCAGGATATACACAAGGAGCTGGAAAAAAAACTGGCTGTATTTCTGGGAACTGAAGACACTATTTTGTATGCAGCTGCCTTCGATGCCAACGGGGGTGTTTTTGAACCGCTTTTCAATGAACACGATGCCATCATATCTGATGCGTTGAATCATGCTTCCATCATTGACGGGGTTCGGCTATGCAAAGCACAACGTTTCCGGTTTGAGAATAACAATATGGATGACCTGGAAATGAAACTGAAGGAAACCATAGCGCTTCGCAGCAGGATCATTGTAACCGACGGGGTTTTCAGCATGGACGGCACCATTGCCCGGCTAGACCGAATATGCGAACTGGCAGACCAATATGACGCCATAGTGATGGTTGATGAGAGTCATGCTTCAGGATTTATGGGAAAAACGGGTAGGGGAACGCATGAATTCAGGAACGTGATGGGTAGGATCGATATCATTACCGGAACCTTCGGAAAAGCATTGGGTGGAGCAAGCGGGGGTTTTACAAGTGGACGTCGGGAGATCATTGAGCTGCTGAGGCAAAGAAGCCGGCCTTATTTATTTTCCAATACGCTTGCGCCGTCCATTACCGGCGCTACGATTGCAGTACTGGAGCTGCTGAGTGAAACTACAGCACTGAGAGACAAGCTGGAACATAATACAAAATATTTCCGCGCGAAGATGACCGACGCTGGTTTCGATATACGACCGGGTGAACACCCCATTGTCCCCATCATGCTGTATGATTCGGTCCTGGCCGCTAAGTTTGCCGACCGATTACTGAAGGAAGGGATTTATGTGATCGGATTTTTCTTTCCTGTAGTACCTAAGGGTCAGGCCAGGATCAGGGTTCAGATCAGTGCTGCCCATGAGCAGGAACACCTCGACAGTGCCATAGAAGCATTTACAAAAATTGGTAAGGAGTTAGCAGTCCTCAAGTAAGTTTACTATTGCACTTCTCGCTCACTGAAATTAATTTAGGTCCTGCCAGTAGTAGTGCTTTCAATACTACACCTCCGTTACCTCTGATGAACAAATTCCCAATTGACTTTGAATCACATCAATGTTCATCAATTCAACCTGCATATGAAACGGATGTTTTTAATTTTAGTCGCTTCAGCAATGATAGTATGCTCCTTCAGCGCTTGTACTTCCATGAAAAAAGACTGCCAGGGAACAAAACACTACAGATTGAAAAATGGCATCTACCTGTAAGAGGTAAGCTGTTACATGGTTCCCACCACCTCAGCACCTCTGAGGTTATCTTTGCATAAATTTTTTATTCATGCTCAGGTTCATCTTGCCATGGTGTTTTTTATTGGCGCTTATTTCCTGTTCTCCAAACAATATCAATATTGACAATTCTCTGAAAAAATATTTTGAGGAAAATAAGGTTCAGGGATGTTTCGCTTTAATGAATAATGGAACGGGTCAATTTACCCTGTACAACCTGGAGCGCTACCGCGACAGTTCTTTTCTTCCCTTGGAGACTTTCGACATCGTGAATGCACTGGTTGGACTGCAAACAGGTAAAATATCCAATGACAGCATGATCATCAAATGGGATGAGATGAAACGTTCCGTGCCGGAATGGAATCGTGACCATTCCATGTATCAGGCATTTCGGGCAGGTGTTGTTCCTTATTTTCAGCAGGTGGCCCGCAGCATAGGGAAGGATACCCTGCAATTCTGGATGGATTCTTTATCCTATGGAACTAAAAAGATAAAGGGAAGGATAGATAGTTTCTGGTTAGACAACAGTTTGAAAATTTCACCGGATGAACAACTTGGTCTTGTAAAAAAGTTGTACTTCAATCAACTTCCTTTTTACAGGATCAACCATGAAATGATAAAAAGGGCTATGCTTTTTGAAGACAAACCAGAATACCGATTAAGTTATAAAACCGGTCATGGGGTAAAAGAAAATGGTGCACAACTGGGATGGATGCTGGGTTACATTGAAGAGAACAGGCATCCTTATTTCTTTGTACTGAACCTTGAAACTTTTGATGGCACTCTTGATTTACCCGCGGTGAACATGAAAATACTGAAGGACATTTTAAACCAACTTGGATATATGAAAGGGGCCCGATGAGGGAACTAAGTTGAAGGAAGCCGGTTTCCAACTTTATGCCCCACCTTTCATTATAACAATGATTTTTTCCGACTCAGCCATATTTTCTAAGTTCACCTTTTACCCTCAACTTAGCACCATCTTTGCCTAGCTACTTAAAATGGACTATACATTTCAATATCCTGAGGCACTTTGGTTATTATCACTGATACCCCTGTTTTTGATACTTTATTTTTTTTACCTCCTTTGGAAAAGAAAAAAAATTAAAAAATTCGGTGAGGTACAGCTTATTAAAGAACTCTCTTCCTCTCATTCTGTTGCAAAATCATTCATCAAAGTGGGCTTGCTGCTGTTAGCCTTTGCCTTTGGGTGTATTGCACTTGCCAACCCAAGGATACCCGATGAAACATCGGGTGATGCCAGAAAGGGAATTGATATCGTGGTAGCACTGGATATCAGCAACAGCATGCTGGCAACAGATATAGAACCCAGCAGACTGGAGAAAGCCAAGCAAATGGTGTCGAAACTGATGGATAAAATGGAAAATGACCGGATATCCCTGGTATTATTCGCAGGGTATGGATATATAAAGTTCCCACTGACTTTTGATCATGTCACCGCAAAAATGATGGTATCCATTGCAGATCCGGAAAACATTACCCTTAGCAGTCAGGGTACCAATATTAGTGACGCCCTGGATAAAAGTGCATTGGCATTTGGTGACGAAACAGAAAGGTTCAAATCTATTGTTTTGATTACAGATGGAGAAACGCACGATGAAGAAGCGGAAGCCACCATCAAAAAGATAGCAGATATGGGCATTATGGTGAATACAGTGGGTATTGGTTCCACGGAAGGTGCGATGATCCTGGATTCCGCAGGCAAATCAAAAAAGGATGCTGAAGGACAGGTAATCATTTCTAAGTTAAATGAGCAGTTGCTGAAAGATATAGCTAACGCTACCCACGGTATTTATGTGCATCTGCAAAGTTCCGATGAAGCGGTAGCAACGATCCTTTCACAATATGAACACATCGAAAAAAAGGCGCTTGGCGACAAGTCACAATTCATTTACCAGTCCTTCTATTCCTGGATGGCCATTCCCATGCTCATTTTACTGATACTTGAAATTTTTTTTCCCGACCGCAAAAAAGAAAAGATATGAAAAGCGCAGTGCTTTTGTTGATTGTGTTGATGATCTTCTTAGAAATGAGTGCGCAGGAGGTAAGCATCAGGCAGGGCAATGATTATTACCGGCAGTCCAGGTTTGAACTGGCAGAGGCTCAATACAGGATGGCTCTGGAACAAGCACCCAATCATCCAATTGCTTTATATAACCTGGCCAATGCGCTCCAGAAACAAAAGAAATACGATGAAGCAGTGAAGCTGATGGATCAACTGGCCTCTCTAACCAGGGAATCATCGTTGAAATCTTCTGCTTACTATAACCAGGGTGTTGCCCATACAAAACTGAATAACCTGGAACCGAGCATTGAATCATATAAAAATGCCCTCAGGCTAAATCCTGATGATAAGGATGCCCGTGAAAATCTTCAAAAGGCGCTGCTTGAAAGAAAAATGAACCAGCAGCAGAATAAAAGCGATCAAAAAAAGCAGGATCCCAAAATGAGTCCCAAAGAAGCCGACCAAAAATTAAAACAACTTCAGCAAAAGGAAAAAGACCTGCAGAAGAATAAACAGGATAAGAATAAACAACAGGGTACAGGCCAGCAGAAAGACTGGTAAAAACGCTGCCATGCCGCCTACCATCCATCTTCTCAGGCCGGGTTGTATGCTTTTCTTAACAGACTTCCTTTGTTTGTAAAGCAAACAGTGCCACTTTTGCAGGTACATTTAAATTACAGTGAACAATAAGGAGCTTTATACAGTGAGTTTAACCCAGTACCACCGGCAACCTACCCGGGAAGTCAGGGTAGGTGACCTGTTGCTGGGAAATTTTCATCCGGTAAGGGTTCAAACCATGACCACAACCGACACCATGGATACGATGGGTACTGTGGAACAGACCATCCGTTGTATCAAAGCAGGCGCAGAACTGGTAAGAATTACAGCCCCTTCAAAAAAAGAAGCTGAAAATTTATTATTGATCAAAAATGAATTGAAGCGAAGAGGGTATTCCATCCCGCTGGTTGCCGACATTCATTTCACTCCTAATGCTGCTGAAATCGCAGCCAGGATTGTAGAAAAAGTTCGGGTGAACCCGGGAAATTATGTGGATAAGAAAAAATTTGAGCTGATCCACTATACCGATGCAGACTATGCCGAAGAGATAGAAAGAATCAGGGAACGTTTTACTCCGCTTGTAACCATCTGTAAACAATATGGTACAGCTATGCGGATTGGAACCAATCACGGTTCATTAAGCGACCGCATTATGAGCCGGTACGGAGATACGCCGATGGGTATGGTAGAGAGTGCAATGGAATTTCTCAGGATCGCCCGAGACGAAAGCTATCACCAAATTGTGCTCAGCATGAAAAGCAGCAATCCGTTGGTAATGGTACAGGCATACCGGCTTCTCGTGAAAACAATGAAGCATGAATTTGGAGAGATCTATCCCCTGCACCTCGGTGTTACGGAAGCAGGTGATGGAGAGGAAGGAAGGATTAAAAGTGCCATTGGAATAGGCACATTGATGGAAGATGGCATGGGTGATACTATCCGGGTTTCGCTTACAGAAGATCCTGAACTGGAAATACCGGTTTGTCGGGACCTGGTCAAACGCTTTGCCATCAGAAAAACAGGGAATGAACCCTTCATTCCCCCAATGAAAGAAATTTCTTACGATCCTTTTCAATATAAAAGAAGAGTCACCTTCCCTGTCGGTCATATCGGCGGTCATCACGTACCGGTCGTGATAGCGGATCTAAGTAAAATGGATTCGGTGACGCCAATGGATCTCCAAAAGATCGGTTATAACTACGATCCCCTTTTGGATAAGTGGACCATTGCAGATACCGCGCCTGATTTTATTTACACCGGCAACTACATTCCATCCTTCGCGCTGCCTGGCACCTTGAAAGTGATCTTGAATGCTGAAGCTTGGTATAAGGCTAATGATCACTATACATGTTTTCCCATTTTTGGATCCTCCGCTTATGAAGTGGCTGAAATGAAAAGTGAGGAATTGAATTTTGTAATGATGGATTGCTACCAGGACGCCACACCTGTTTCGAAGCCGTTGCCTGATCAATTCATGCATGATCCCACGGTGGTGATTTGCCTGAGCAGTTTGCATCCATTACCCGTACAGGCTATCAGGCGAATGCTTGTAGAACTGGATAACTGTGGTGTTACAAACCCTGTGGTGTTGATGGTTGACAGTAATGAAGAAACCATTGATGAACACCTGATTCATTTTTCAACTGAAGCTGGAGCCTTGCTGCTGGAAGGATTTGGTGATGGTATCTGTCTTGGAATGACCGCCTCTTCATACCGGAAACAACAGGAACAGCTTCACCAGGTAAGCGGACGTAATTACCAGCATGTTGAAAGTGTTGAACAATTCATCAACCATACCGCTTTTAGTATTTTGCAGGCCACCCGTACAAGGATATCCAAAACAGAATATATTAGTTGCCCTTCCTGCGGGAGAACCTTATTTGACCTTCAGGAAACTACGGCAAAAATCCGTGCAGTAACCCATCATTTGAAAGGTGTAAAAATCGCCATCATGGGTTGTATTGTAAACGGACCCGGTGAAATGGCAGATGCTGATTTTGGGTATGTAGGCAGTGGCCCCGGAAAGATTACTTTATATAAAGGTAAAGAAGTGGTGAAGCGAAATGTACCCAGCGACATTGCAGTAGAAGAGCTGGTTAATTTACTAAAGGAAAGCCAGGTGTGGGTGGAAACTCCAACCATTTTATCCACCACATAAATCTTTATGACTCATTTAAGGTATGCAGGTACCGAGCAGCTGGATATTTGCTGGCCAATACCACTTAAAGGATCGATAAAATATAAATTACATCATCCCGGCACGGCTTTTACCTTTACTGCCAAAAAGCAAACTTCACGCAACAGAATACAAGTACATGGAGACGGATTTTTTAGTGATCGGGTCGGGTATTGCAGGTTTGACTTACGCTTTGAAAGTGGCGAAGCAATGTCCAGATCAACAAATAACTATTCTCACCAAGGCCACCCCGGATGAAACCAATACAAAATATGCGCAAGGAGGTGTAGCGGTGGTGAATGACCTGGAAAAT
The DNA here is from genome assembly GCA_031365785.1 of Flavisolibacter sp. Lineage (GTDB taxonomy): Bacteria > Bacteroidota > Bacteroidia > Chitinophagales > Chitinophagaceae > Flavisolibacter. Next base: position 9,208 of record JANLYU010000245.1, read on the forward strand.
GACAGTTTCGAAAAACACATTGAAGATACCCTGATCGCTGGTGATGGATTATGCAACCGGCACATTGTGGAGCTGGTAGTGAAAGAAGGTCCTGCAAGGGTGCAGGAAATTATTGACTGGGGAGCCAGTTTTGACAAAGATGCAGAAGGGGACTTCAAGCTTGGAATGGAGGGAGGCCATTCAGAATTCAGGATACTT
>JANLYU010000251.1:0-2913 GCA_031365785.1 Flavisolibacter sp.
ATGCAACCTATGATTACGAAAGTGCAGCCCAACCCCAGTAGTGGAACTTTTGAATTGCAAGTAGCTAATGATGTTTCAGGAAGTGCAACGATTGTAATTTCCAATACGATGGGTGTTGTGCTCGAAAGAAAAATACTTCAATTGCATGTGGGTATGAAACTGGTTGATTTCAATCTGAAGCGCTATCCACCTGGCTTATACCTGGTGACCATCACAACAGCTGTGGGACAGCATACGGAAAAGCTCATCATTCAGTAAAGTGAAAAAAGGCAAATGAATTCTATAATCGTAGACTGGACCCGTTATAATTTTAAACTGTTCGGGAAACATGTATAGATTCATCTTTCCTATCTTTAATGGAACGTTAGAAACTTAAAGCAAAATATTAGGTATGAAATCTACACTTTTCGTCTTCGGACTTATGATGTTGCTCGGCTGCAATGATTCCTCCTCCAGGCAGGAAGTGGGTAATAAAATTGGCGAGGCCAATGGGATGGGTCACTTTAAAAATGTAAAAATGCTGGAATTTACTTTTAACGCACAGCACGATACCACCCCTGCGTCAAGCCGCCACTGGCAGTGGTATCCAAAAACCAATGAAGTAGTTTTTATAACAGATAGCATGAATACTAAATTTGTCAGAAACGATACTTCTACGCAGGAGTTAAAAAAACTGAATGCCCGTTTCACCAACGATGAATACTGGTTGTTGTATCCTTACCACCTGGCATGGGATAAGGGCATGGAAGTGGTTGACAGCAATCAGATAAAAGCCCCTATCTGCGGTAAAATCATGCATAAAATCACCACCCGGTACAATGCCACCGACGGCTATACGCCCGGAGACATGTATGATGTATATGTGGATGACAATAATAAAATTGCGGAATGGGCCTACCATAAATCAGGATCGGCAGCTCCCTCGCTGCTAACTACCTGGGAAGATTATAAAGATTTCAATGGCCTTCAGCTGGCTCAGGAACATAAAAGCGCGGATGGCAAATTCCACCTTTGGTTCAGTGGCATTAAAGTTTCCAGTCTTTAATTCGGTTAGAGTAGAAGGTTTCTTGGTCATCGCATGAATGAGAAACAATTAATGTATTTCACTGATTCCAAATTCCACGTCACCATCTGGCTTTTTTATCCTGGTTCGAAACAGCTTGTCCCATATGCTCAATAAAGCTCCGAAATTGGAATTGGTTTCCTTCCATTTCCTGGAATGGTGGATACGGTGCATTCTGGGAGATGCAAAAAGGGTGCTATAGATGCCATCTGCTTCCTCCGTGATATAAATATTGGAATGGTGAATCACTACAGAAGTAAAAAACAACAACTCATAAATCAGGAAGGGGAGGTAAGGAATACCTACGATCAAAATAAACGAGGCCTTCACCGGGTAGGAGAGAAGTAGTTCTATGGTATGGAACCTGAGTGCGGTTGTGGTGTTCATCTTGGGATCCTTGTGATGAAAGCGGTGAAATCGCCATAGAAATGGCAAAATGTGGTTGAGCCTGTGCCATGCATACATGAATACGTCTAAAAGCAGAATCACCAGTAAAATCATAATGATTCTGGGTAGTTGTAACTGGTGCAATAAACCCAGCTGGTTGTCCTCAATGAATTGGATCCATTGTACCATGGCCATAGCAGGGATCAGGGTCAGCAATACATTGATTACCCCAATACTTATATTGAAACGTTCATTTTTCCAGTCATTGACTTCTTTTTTTTGAGGAAAAATATGTTCAAAGAGGAATTGCAAACCAAATACGGCTGCCAATGATATAATTTGTATGTATTTTAAGCTCATTGATTAGGTTCAGATTAGTTTAGAAAGGAATTTCACTTATATATGAAGGTCAGTATAATCATCCCAACTTACAACGAAGCGGAAAATATTGGTCCTTTAGTACGTTTTCTGCTCACCCACGGCAAAAGCTCTTTGGTAGATATTATTGTTTCTGATGGGGGCAGCAATGACGCTACTATTGAAAGGGCTACGGAAGCCGGAGCTGCCGTGGTTTCTTCACCAGCTAAAGGGCGTGCTCTTCAAATGAATTATGGCGCCAGTCAGGCTAAAGGCGAGGTGCTTTATTTTATTCATGCCGATTGCTTTCCTCCTGCCACATTCATGAAGGACCTTCAACAGGCAATCGGAGATGGATACGATATGGGTAGATACCGCACAAAATTTGACTCCGGCAAAACGATTCTGAAGATCAATGAATGGTTTACCCGTTTTGATTTATTCATGTGCATGGGAGGCGACCAAACATTTTTTATCAAACACTCCTTGTTCGATCAATGCAGAGGGTTCAGAGAAGATTTGGAAATTATGGAAGAGTTTGAATTCTGTTCCCGGGCAAGAAAATCGGGCACTTACAAAATATTAAACGGCGCAGCACTCATTTCGGCCAGGAAATATAAACACAATAGCTGGTTGCGCGTACAGCTGGCCAATGCCAGAATCATGCGAATGTACAAGCGCGATGCCTCTTCCAGGGAAATGGTAGCCACCTATCAGCACCTGCTTTCCCAAAATGCATATTGACAAACCATATTGATTATTCAAACGTAGGTTGTAAGAGTGCCAAACATGGAGGAATTTATTACGGGAATACAGCAGGTAGGTATCGGTGTTACAAATGCCAGTGAAAGCCTGCAGAGATATGCAAAGCTTTTCGGTATGGATACGCTTGTTTTTGATGATGAATCAGAAGCAGTATTCATGTGCCAGTATACGGGAGGAAAAGTGTATCAACGGCGGGCCCTTCTTTCCATCAATTTGCAGGGTGGCGGTGGCTTTGAGATTTGGCAGTTTAAGAACAGAATTCCAAAAGGACCATCCCGGCAACCTGCCTATGGAGACCTTGGGATTTATGCACCCAAACTAAAGACAACAAAAGTCATCCA
>JANLYU010000261.1:0-3874 GCA_031365785.1 Flavisolibacter sp.
CATCAATGGTGCAGTGATCAAACAATTCAGCCTCTCCAAACCCAATACCGGTACCATTCAGACTTACCTCTCTATCGGTAAACTTCCTGCAGGTACTTATATATTGAATGTTCAAGAGGGAAAGAATGCAGAAACAAAAAAACTTATTAAGCTTTAATAATCATTTCATCAATAAAAATCCCCTGCCAGCAAGCAGGGGATTTTTATTGATGGTGAGGAATACACCTAAGAAGTATTGAGAAATAATTGCTTGTGATTGATCAGACACCCACATGAAAGATCACACACCAACGAAGCTTACATCAATTGCTGGAAGATTTCTCTTCTCGCCATTGATAAGATGCCTATCAGATCGCTCCTATTAATTGATCCACCTATTTATTTGAAGGTGCCTGTACATATTCTAACAGTTTGACCATTTCAGTTTTATAAACTTTTTTATCTCCCCCCGGTAACTGAAAAATCTTTTCAAAGTCCATATTCGGAGAAGACTTTTTAATGGCATCAGCATATTTGAAATCACTTACATACTGTGACAGATCATTGAAAAAATTGACCGTGAGATAATTATATTTTTGATCGGCGTTGTAGGGCATCATTAGCGTATACACACCCCAGTTACTCATCCCGCCCAACTCAATGGCTGCTTTATGAATGCCTGTCCAATTGTCTTTTTCCCATTTTTCCGTTAGGTCAAGCTTCCCGGGAAGCGCCTGCTGAAAAGTCCACCATGCATATTTAGAAGGGGTAGACCCAACAGGAACAGCTTGCGTATAATTGGTATAAACTTCCCTCTTAACGATTGACCGTACCTCTACGTATTTCATCATCAGCTCATCGATTTTTTTATCATCCAAATCCGGAAGGGCTTTTTTGAAAGACTCCTTGGTTGTCAAAACCGGGTCAAATATGGATTTGAAATCATCGGTAACAGAAATACCCACATAATTGTATTCCTCATTAGAACCCGTTGGCATTAAAACCTCATACAGGTACCAACCCAGCAAACCGCCACCCTTCGTTTGAGATGTAAAAATTTTTTTACTATAATTTTTTAAAAGATCCCTGTAAGCCTGGTCTTTACCTGGGTTGGTTTTGATATAAGCAACGGAGAAATAAACAGGGTGAGTGGAATCCTGCGTGAATGCCTTTTCAACATTAATTGAAATGAATAAAGAAAACATTAAAATAAATCTGAAGATGCATGAATGAAATGCATGGGTGCATGAACGTTTCATGGTAAAAGTTTTGGTTATAAAATTGATTGCGATCCGGAGATTTTCCGAGGGAAGAGAGTACTACTAATATAAGATAATCCCTGCAATAAATTTTACTTCAAGTATTTACCCTGTAGTATCCTTGATCATAATGGTTCTGGTGAGCTTTCAGGAATTCATGCGCCTGCATCATGCCATTGTAATCGTCTGCATTTGTTTATTTTGTTTCAACTTATATTTTCTGTAGAAAAAGGAAACCATTAACAGCACTGCTGCCATTCCAATAGCTATGAAATATTTTATTTGATTAGGAAAAACAGAAGTCTGGAGTTGTACTTGACCTTTGCAATTTTTCCACCGGACACCCTTTGCCACTGTGATGCCAGCGGGTTTTCCCTTGGATGTATTATTACAAATAAAATTATTGACCGCATAAGTCTTTTGCGTGCTGTATACTTCAATGTTCCTGACATCCCTGCCCGGGTGGGAAACCTGGTTATTTTTTAGAATAAAGCTGGTAGAATCAACAGGCATGGTAGGCCTTGTATCGATCATAATATTTTGTGGCCAGTTCAAAGATTTTCCATCCAGGAAACCAGAACTATCCACTTCATTATTTTCAATTCTTAACAATCCACTGCCTCCTAAAGAAGCAATTCCCCATGTATAGGTATTTTTTACCGTATTGTGATGCACATATGCCCTTGTGTAACCACCGATTGAAATACCTGTTCCCTGCTGATCATTATATTCCCTGCCTACGTTGGACACTTTATTATTATAGATTTCGCTCATTCCAATCTGTGCGTTACTGAGCATAATGGCGGGTCGTCCGGTTCCATCAATCACCCCATTATAAACTTTGATATTTCCCAATTTTGAGGGCTTGTAATACTGTTGAACACCATTACAATCCTTGGGTCTGGTGAAATTATTCGGGTCAGTTGAACCCATATAAAAACCTTCAATGTTGATATGGTGCATTTCAAAATCATGGATGCGCATGTCATCCAGTACCCAGCTATTGATGCTGGTATCACAATCTGCTTCGTTTTTAATCCAGCAACCAAACATGCAATCTTTAACAAAGAACCTTTCTACCTCAATATGCGCGCTTTTTCCGTTGATGACCACAGCCACTTGAGGAGAGGACAAGATCCGGAATCCAAACTTCTCCCTGGATCCGGAGCCGGTAACTTTTATGTACTGGCAATTTTCCAATGAAATTCCTTTTTTCATTTCTACGGTTCCTTCATTGATCACAACCACAGGCCTTTCCTGGGTTCCTTTGATACCACCTAAATAAATATAGTCCCATGGATTGGAGGCAGCTCTTATTACCAAAGTATCTCCTGGCTGATAAGCAGACCCAGCCATAAACATGCATCCTTTATCCACACCTTTCGGAAGATAGATCCTCTTTCCCTGATTTTTTTGTGCATCAGCCGCAAGCAAAAAAATAAGTTGAAAGATGAACAAGTAAAATTTATGCATACATAAAATTGAAAAATGGAGCAGTAAAATAAGAATCAAAAAATGAATAATTAATGATGGGCCTGCTAATTTTTAATCCTTCAAAAAATTATAAAATTCATAATACAAAAAAATACAATTGATGAAAATCAATTTCATAAAATTTCAACGACAAAAAATATCCACCTGCCGACCAATAGCTGTAATCCTTACTGAGTCAGGTTCTTTGGCATAATTCTCGTCTTGCGTGGAGCTTTATCCTAGCCTGTAAATTATTGATCCAATATCCAAATCACCAAGTCATCAAGCTAACTCTTTAATATGAACCATCGTCCATCTAGATTATCTGGCAAAGCTGTTTGTGTTTTTGTAGTATTAATTTTTTTATCACTAAGTCGGCTAACTGCCCAAACCATTATTGGCCGTCAAATGGTTGATCAGTATGTTACTTCATCGTCCAATTCTTTAACCTATGGACTTACCTGGTTACCTACAGACTACGAAACCAATACTACTCAGAAATATCCGCTCATTATTTTTTTACATGGTTCAGGTGAGGGTGGAGATGGTGTAGGAGGTTTATATAATCTGGCTTCCCAGGGGCTTCCCTGGACGATTGCCAATGGTTTTACGCCTGAAGCTGTGAACCCTCTTGACGGGGTGAATTATAAATTCATTGTGGTTTCACCTCAGGCTCCGTCATCTATGCATTGGTCTTATGGTTTTCCTGTGCTACAATATGTAATTGATGATGTAATGAAACGCTACCGGGTCGATGCTTCACGGGTATACGTTACTGGCTTGTCAGCCGGCGGTTCCGGTACTTTGGCCTGTGTCACCAATGGGGTCTCATTTGCCAAAAAAATTGCGGCTATTGTTCCTGTTTGTCCCGCCGGTACCAATACACCTTCTGAATATGATCAACTTCCTTTAATTGGTGGAACCTATGGTGTCAAGGTATGGAGCCCCGTTGGTGCTACCGATGCGCTATTCAGTTTTGCTCAAAATGCTGTGAATTTTATTAATGGTGCAAATCCTGCGCCTTTAGAATCTGCTGTTCTGAGCGCCATACCCAACGTAGGTCATGAGCCCGCGGCCTGGAATACACCTTACAATCCCAGCTGGAGATCTAATACCTTAAATCTAAATATTTACGAATGGATGTTGAAATATACCCGTAATGG
>JANLYU010000320.1:0-8307 GCA_031365785.1 Flavisolibacter sp.
ACTGATGTATTTCCACCACCATGCAGAACCAGGGATGGATTACTTCCCAACAACCGCGACGTATGTACTCTTTGTTGCAGCAATACATTTTTGTCATCAGGCATCTGTAATATTTTATGTATAAATGATTTTGTGCTCATCCACCAGACAGGTCATAAGTATTTTTTTGTTGTCTATTCCTCGGGATGCTACCCATTCAGCCTGTTGAGAAGTGATTTATTTTTTTCCAATCCGGTACAGCCTTCCTGCATCGGTAACTGCATACAAGGCACCATCTTTCCCCTGTATCACCGCACGGAAGCGCTGTCCTTCATCGACCAAAAGTCTTTCTTCACCCACCACTTTTTTATTATTGATTACCAGGCGGTCAATGTGATTTCCACTCAGCGCTGCAATAAACAAGTTGTTTTTCCATTCCGGTATCATGTCACCAGAATAAAAAGTAATTCCGCTGGGTGAGATGACTGGATCCCAATAATAGATGGGTTGCTCCATGCCTTCCTGTTGAGTGATCCCTTTACCGATTTTTGGGCCACTGTATTCAATTCCATAAGTGATCACAGGCCAACCGTAATTTTTTCCGGGTTCAATTAAATTCAGTTCATCTCCACCTCTTGGTCCGAATTCACACTCCCACAGGTCACCGGTTTCAGGATGAAATGCCAGGCTCTGAACATTTCGATGTCCGTAGGAATAGATTTCTGGACGGGCACTGGAGTTATTGAGAAAAGGATTTCCTGGTGCAGGCTGGCCATCCTTTGTAATTCTGAGAATTTTTCCAAGAGCAGAATTTAAAAATTGCGCCTGGGGCCGGGTAATCGTATCAGAACGTTCGCCCGTACTGACCATCATATTTCCGGTTTTATCAAATATGATCCTCCCACCATAGTGGAGTGTACTGTTAAAAGCCGGTGTGGCGCGATAAATGACCGTGGCACCTTCTATTTGTTTTTCATCGGCAGACAACTTCCCTTTAGCCACTGCAGTGAGATTACCCTGCGGGCTGTTCTCCGAAAATGTCCAGTATACCATTCTGTTTTCTGAGAAGGAAGGATCTATCGTTACACCCAATAAGCCGCCCTGGCCTGCAGAATTTACCGGAAGTACGCCGGTGATGTCAGCACTCAGGGTTCCAGACAACGTAGCGATCCGCATCATCCCGTCTTTTTCAGTAATCAACAACCTGCCATCAGGTAAAGACACCAGTCCCCATGGGCTTTTTAATTGCGTGCTTAATAATTTAACTTCATATGGAGTAGTTGTAGTTACACTGCCAATTCTTGTTTGTCCCGCGAAAGCAGGTTGGTAACTGGTATTAGGCGGTTTATTTTCAACCGGTGCGCCAGATCCAGAAGGTATGGACGGGTGATCAGTATTCTTGGTTTTCGTCTGACAAGCTACTATTGAAACTGTCAATCCAATGGTCATAATAAGAAAAGTCTTATTCATAATTGATGTTTATATGCATCCGGATAATTCCATCTGCTTTTTATTCGAAGTAAATTAATTTCTTCCATCCAAAACGCATTGCCAGTGATAATTGATTTGGCAGGTTGTTTCCCGAACTTCCTGTGCGGCTCTCGTTGAAGTGGTCCTGTACCTGTAATCCACCCAGCATCACAGATTCAAATTGATTTGTCATTTTAGTTCAGCGGTCAAAGCTAAGACCTTAATAAACATGGATTAAATGTTCATAACATTTTATAGGTGACTTGTTTTTTTCTTTTTCTTTACCGAATGATATTCAATACAGTCCTCAGCCCCTCCATGCAATTGGTTTTTAGTAATGATTTTGCTGAAATATGGAAGGATGAAACAAGCGGCCAGGCTGCCTTATACGCAACCAGGAGCTTCAAAGCAGGTGATTTTATTTGTGAGTTTGGCGCTTCCGCCATTTTACATAAACCTTCTTACCTCACTGTACAAAAAGATATTGACGAACATATCTGTCTCCACCCACAATACCTCCAGTACATTAACCATGGTTGCGCTCCCAATGTATTTTTTGATATCAGCAGGGGTATCCTGATGTGTATCCAACCAGTAATGGCTGGCAATGAACTGACTTATTTTTATCCGTCCACTGAGTGGCATATGGCGGAACCGTTCCAGTGCCAGTGCGGCAATGACCAATGCCTGCAATACATCCGTGGGGCTGCTTTCCTATCCGGCGAAGTTTTGAAAAAATATCGTCTTTCTGATTTTATTCAACTCCAGTTAAAGAACAAAAATCACTAGAAAGGCATTTCATGTTATTCCTTAAGTGGCAAGACCATTTCCTCAATTCTTCCTCAGGCCTCTCCCATCATCAGCCCTTCAATGGAATGTGCCTGAACAATAGGTTCCAGCTTTTTTACCAGGCGGCAGGTAAGGTGATCACGCAAATTTTCAGGAAGTGTTTTATAAAAACTTTCAGTGAGTTGAAGGTCATGACGCTCCGCATTGTTAGCTCCCGGCGCATCAACACCTAACACCAATGCAGGCCTAGCTTTATCCGACTCGTTACCAGTGCCGCGGTGAATGGTCAGAGCAGACCTGGCAGAAATATCACCCATCTTCGGAAATTTCCTTTGAGCTCTTTCTTCATAACGTGGATAAACAGATCGATCTGGGAACATGCCATGCTGAAATCCAATCGGCCAATCCCATTGTGTTCCGGGTGCAATTTCAAATGGTCCCATGTTTTCAAAAACATCTACAGTGGTGATGTTAAATGCCAAAGAATTTAATCGCCTTCCCAGAAGGGTATCATCAGGTGAGGGAAAATCCCTGTGCCAGGGTTGAAGCATTGCACCGGGATTGGGTACATCAAAACCAATCTCCACTATTTTATATTCAGGTCCAAGTACAGCTTCACATACCACTACCACCCAGGGATGAGTAGCCAGGTCTGTAAAACCCTGAATGTCTTCCGGATGAATTTCCACATAATGACGCTTTGGTCCACGTCCCACTGCACCACCCGGACGGCGCAGGGCATCTTCGTAGGCATTCATTACATCATCATGTAAACGCGCCACCCATTCCCTGGTAAACGCATTTTTCAACCCTATCAAACCTTCACCATACAAGCCTCCCATGATCCCTGACACGTCATAACCTGAAAGGGAAGTCATTACTTTTTCATTACCGAGTTTTTGGGTTTTCATATTGTGATTTAGAGGTTATCCAATAGCTTTTACAAAAGAATACAATATATAAGTTTACTCAGATTTATACTGTAACAATAACGTAGTAACCAAAAGTAGGACGTCAAATCCTTTTCCCATTCAAAGTCATCAGCATCCTTACATGGTAGGATGATATTATTTTGAAATTTTATTGAATGGTGGAAGTTGACACATCATTTAATATTTTCAATACATCTTTGATCATTTGCAAATCCCGCTCCTCAAAAGTACACTACCGGTTGCTTGATTATTCCAAGGTCCATCAACTACATAATATTGAAGTATGCACCTTACACCACGGGAGTGAGAAAATTATTATTATACCTGGCGGGCAAACTGGCCCAGGAGGAAAAACAAGAGGTCTGAAATTAATTATCCCGAAGCTATTGCCTTCTTCAGCAGCCAGCTTTTCTACCTAGCTCTCGTTGAATAGAAATAGTTATTATTGGGCAATTCCTTCTATCACACTAAATGGCGACATAGTAGGTACACTCCTTGTTAAGGTAAATCCTGCATTTTCAAACAAGGTCCTGTATTCCACTTCTGTCCTTTCACAACCTGGCAGGTATTGCAACATTTGAAGGTCAAGAAATTTAGCCGGCGATGGGGCATTCCCTTCCGGAACGATCATTTCTACTACGAGTACCCTTCCACCTTCCTTCATGGCTTTTCTACAGTTGCCAAGCAGCACCATGCATTGTTCATCATTCCAGTCATGTATGATATGTTTCATGAGATAAGCATCGCCCCCTTCTGGTACGGACTGGAAAAAATTACCACCAATCGTTTCACATCTTTCCATAACCCCGTGAGCGGTTAACAGTTTTTTTGCTTCTTCTACAATGGCAGGCGTATCATACAAAACACCTTTCACGTTCGTGTATTTGGCCAGTACCGATGCCAGCAACAGTCCATGACCCCCTCCCACATCCACTAATTTTTTTATAGAAGAAAAATCATAGCCATTCACCACCGCGGCGCTGGAGAATGCACTATTACTGGTCATGGCATCGTTGAATACTTTGCCCGCCTTTTCATGGGTCCAGAAATAATCAAACGAGGTCATGCCATGCACTTTATCAAAAGCAGGTTGACCCGTTCTGACACTATAGGGTAATTCAGCCCAGGTTTGAAATTGCCAGTCGGTGGTAATCATTTCTGCAAAAGCCCTTAGGCTTCTTGGTGTATCGCTGATCAATGGTTCTGCTAATGGGGTTAGAGAAAATTTTTTGGAAGGATCTTCTTCAAATACTCCAATACTGGCGCAGGCACGTAAAACCCTGTATAAAGAACGGGGATGAACATTTATCTGTAGCGCCATTTCTTCAGCAGTCTTTGGACCTTCTTTCAGAAGATCTGCAATCCTGAGTTCTGCTGCCACCCCGATAGCACGGGAAGCGGCAAAACCAAAGAGCATTTGCATTAACTGATCAGGAGCAGAAAGTGATGGGTTCATAAACAGGTTGTCTTGTGGTTCAAATTTACCTCTCAAAATCATTTCTTTTCAAATGTTCTAACTATCACTATTATTTTATAAGTAAACTGGGGATAGGATTCTTAGCAACCTTTATAGATGAATTACGTTTCTATAAATTGTGAGCAGACAAGAGGATTTCCTATTTACTTAATAAGACCTTTGTAATTCACATTAATTTTATATGTTATACGATGTTGAAAAATTTCCCATTTTGCCAGAATACGTACTTTGTTATTGGTTTTCAAGTGAAAATACCTTGTACAAAGCCTTTCAGGAGGTTATTTTTGGAGTTACCAATATTGTATGATGGACAACAGCATACTATTTGAATGCGGTTTTCGTTCCTTCCTCAATAACCAATATTTATACTAACCTATAATCCTTTCTATGTTATCCATTACCTCAAAAACCCTCCTTCTTTTTTCTTTTATCTCCATAGTGTCAATCAGCAATGGGCAGACCCCATGGAAAAACTGGGATGGAGCCTCCATTGACCTTTCGTTTGCTAAAAAGATGGATGTAAGTTTCAACCATTTGCGTACGTATGATGTACCTGGGTTTCAAAATAATTACAACCAGACTGGTGCTAACCTGGGATATGACTTTACAAAAAATTTATCCGGAAAGGCAGGGGTCACCTTTACCCACTTTCCTGCTAATGGAATCACCACTTCACGTGTGTGGCTGAGAGGAACTTATAAGCTTCCGATCGGCGAAACATTGAACTGGTTCAATGGCTTACAAGGGGAAATACATTCTGCCAATGAAACCCGCTATTCATACCGGCTTATTTACCAGACCCGTCTGGCCACCAGACATAGGGTGTCATTTTTGAAAATTACACCTTCTGTTTCTTATTGGCTGTATTACAATATCGGTGGTAATGCCATACAATACTATGATGAATCAGGATCTCCTTTGGTGCAACAAACTGCAGATGGTTTGCATAGGGGGCGATTCACCATCAACATGAATAGTAAGATCAATCAAAATATTTCACTGAACCTATATTACCTGAACCAGCATGAGTTCAATCTGGCGGGTCATGACGTGAATGTGGTGAATCCTACTACAGGAAAAGTATCAAGGCCTTTCAATAATTACCAGGTCGCCGGTGTAAGTCTAGCTTTTTCATTTGACCTCTATAAGAAAAAAAGCAAAAATCACCATGCAGGGAAAACCATTTCTTAAAACTAATCCGCTTATGAAAACGAGAATTAAAAAAACCTATATCTGCAGGGATATTGACCAGTGGAACCTGACTTCCAAGATATCCGAGTCGTACCAGCCTGAAGTGGGGGATGTGGGCATTTTTGAAGTGTTGTCTATCGGAAAGCACAATAATTTACAAAATGATGAAAAACGTAACTGTTCCATCATCAAAGGTGACCAAATCATGGCCGCTTTTGGCAACAGGTACGCCACTGCCCAGTTTGAAGGATACATACCTGAACATATCAATCAGGAACTTCACATCCTGGGAGCAGGTGGTACCATTGGTATCATCAAAAGCATGCATAAAAAATTTGAAGCCTTAGGTCCAACAACCCTACGCATAGTAGGTTTGGTTACAGACAAAAAAGGTACTGTTCTCAATACCAAGAAAATGATGCATAAGAAAATGCTTGCCTTTAGGGGATCGGCTGCATCTGCCACAAAAGTGATCTTATCTTTGGGCTCATCGATGGATAGTGGAAAAACCACCTCCGCCTCGTATCTGGTTCATGGATTGAAGCAAGAGGGTCTAAACGTTTCCTTTATCAAACTTACGGGCACTGTTTATACAAAAGATGCAGACCTGGCCTGGGACATGGGTGCAGACAGCGTAGCCGATTTTGGTGATTTTGGTTTTCCATCCACTTATATGTGTGATCAAGAGGAATTGCTTTCCCTTTACGAATCCCTTTTAACCAAGGTTTTGCCTTCGCATCCTGATTATGTGATCATTGAAATTGCAGATGGTTTATACGAAAGAGAAACCAAAATGTTGCTCACCGATAAAAAATTTACGAGTACCATAGACGGCGTGATCTTTTCCGCCGGAGATAGCCTGGCCGCCATTAATGGTATTCAATTATTAAATAAATGGGGCATTTACCCTGCTATTCTGAGTGGATTATTTACAGCAAGTCCGCTGTTGATCAAAGAAGTAAAGGACAATACCAATGTGGCGATATATACCATTCAGGAACTAGCCTTTGGAGCGGTTGCAGCAACACTCTTCACCAATAAGCGAGCTTTGGCAAGTAACCAGTAACCAAACATGAGTCAACCACCACGTTTTGTTTTTCTCCACATCTCCAGGCATCCACTTGCATTTGCCGGCATTATTTTCACGGGTTTTGTAAATGGTTGCGCTTCATTTTTATTGCCGGTATCCATTGGTGAGTTTTTTACGCTTCATTATCATACAGGAAGCAGCAAAGGAAAGTTGCTGAATTGGATGGGCGTGCATATCAATACCCTGGAGCAATTCATGATGTTCTTCATCGCACTCCTTATCGTAAAAGCAATGGCTACCTACTTAGAAAGTATAGTGACCTACAGGCAGGGAGAATTATTTGTAAAGGATATCAGGGAACGGATTTTTTCTGCACAAATGGGCTGGTCTACTTCCGACCTTACAAAAAGAACGTATGGAAAATACCTGTTGCGGTACAGTAACGACATGAAAGCGGTGCAGGGCTATTTGACGAAAGGAATGATGGCGGGAATCGTAAATCTGATTTTTCTTGCCATGGGATTGATAATACTTTCCCGCATCAATATGATGCTGACCCTGATACTTTTTTCGCTGCTGCTGATTGCTGGCATGGCCATTTATATTTTAGCACACCGCCAGAAACCAATGATCAGTGCTTCCCGGACCAGTAGGAGCACCCTGCTTGCATTTGTAGCCAGGAGTCTTTCGGAATTCGACCGGATCAAGTTGAAGAACATAGAATACAGGAAGATGGAGGATTTTAACCGGATGTCGGAAGAACTATTTCAAACGAATATGCGATCCAATAAAATGGAAAGTCTCATTGAAAGCAGTACTCCCTTTTTAATTTTCTCCATCATAGGCATACTTCTCTGGCAGATGACACTGCCTTATATCCATATTGGTGCCTCTAATAGTTTAATGATTGTACTGATCACCCTGATGATGCAGGGTCCATTGAAGAAATTGCTCAAAGTTCCAGGATACCTAAATAAAGGTAAAATATCACTGGAAAAGATTGAAAAGCTGATCTCCCAAAAAAAAGAAAACGTGATGCCTCCCCTTGCCTCTCCATCCATCTTATGATAGGCGCACGCATTCCTAATGACCTCCATTGATCGATTCCATCAGGTGTTGTTTGTACAGCCTTCCTATAGGGATTTCGTTACTTCCCACTTGCACAGAAAGTGCATTATACCCTTTTATCTTATCCATTGAAACCATATACGACCGGTGCACGCGGATAAACCTGTGTTCTGACAAAAGATTCTCCATAGCACTGATGGATTGCTTTACCAGCAGCTGCTGACCATTTGATAAAAATAATTTGACATAATCCTTCCAGCTTTCTAAGTACATGATTTCATTGATAAAAACTTTTTGCATCAGTTTATCGACTTTCAGATAAACGAAAGCATCCGGATTTGTTTTGTATTCTTCCACTTGAGTAGACAATT
>JANLYU010000355.1:0-8493 GCA_031365785.1 Flavisolibacter sp.
CCGGAGGTAGAAATTTCCAGGGCAGAAGAGCCATGCGTTACATTGGTGGCGGGCATAAGAAGATGTACCGTATCATTGATTTTAAACGCAATAAAAAAGAAATTCCAGCCACTGTTGCCACAATAGAGTATGATCCAAACCGGACCACATTTATTGCGCTGCTTCACTATGCAGACGGTGAAAAAAGATATATTCTGGCACCACAGGGTCTGGATGTGGGAGCTACGGTTTTGAGTGGCGATAATGTAGCTCCAGAATTGGGCAATGCCCTGCAGTTAAAAAATATGCCTCTGGGTACCGTGGTACATAATATTGAAATGCAGCCTGGTCAAGGTGGAAAAATTGCAAGAAGTGCAGGTTCTTCGGCGCAGCTTTCCAACAAGGAAGAAAAATACGCTGTATTGAAGATGCCTAGTGGTGAGCTGAGAAAAGTGTTGATCAACTGTTATGCAACTGTAGGTGTAGCCAGCAACAGCGATCACAACCTGCAATCTATGGGAAAGGCCGGACGGAACCGCTGGAGAGGCATTAAACCAAGAACACGAGGTGTAGCCATGAACCCGGTAGATCACCCGATGGGAGGTGGTGAAGGACGTGCTTCTGGTGGTCATCCAAGGTCACGAACTGGTAAATATGCCAAGGGTGAAAAGACAAGAACACGAGGAAAGGGCAGTGATAAGTTAATCATACAACGGAAGAGTGGAAAGAAACTGGCTAAATAGTCTTTAGAAACTAGAAACAAGAAACTATTATATGGGTCGTTCAATTAAAAAAGGTCCTTATGTTGCAACCCACCTCGAAGAAAAGGTAGTTGCTATTAATGAAGGCAAGAACAAAAAAGGTGTGATCAAAACATGGAGCCGCCGGTCGACGATCACCCCGGATTTTGTAGGACATACGTTTGCGGTGCACAATGGAAATAAATTCATTCCTGTGTATGTAACTGAATTTATGGTGGGGCACAAATTGGGTGAATTTGCACCTACAAGAAATTTTAAAGGGCACTCAAGTAAAAAAGGATAATCATTGTAGCTGGTCATTGCTGATTGAATAGATTTCATCAGCTAAAATGTCAGGACATAGAAATTTAAAAAAATGGAAGCTGTAGCGAAACTGAAAAATTACCCCACATCCCCTCGAAAGATGCGGCTCATTGCTGATCTGATCCGGGGTATGAAAGTGGAAAAAGCACTGGCTGTTTTGGAACACAATGCCAAGCATCCGGCGGTACCGATGCGCAAATTGGTTTTAAGTGCCATCTCCAACTGGAAGCAGAAGAATGAGGGTGGTGATGAGGGTATGTTGATTGTAAAAACCATATTCGTGGATGGGGCTAGGACATTAAAACGCATGCGACCCGCGCCTCAGGGACGGGGATACCGGGTACGTAAAAGAAGTAACCACGTTACCGTAATTGTGGATGATGTAGTCAATGCCAAGCCAGTTAAAGCACCAAAAGCAATAGCCACAGCAGCTGTAGAGCCAGAAGAAACTGCAGCAACCAAAAAAGCAGCCCCCAAGAAGGCCGCTACAAAGACAGCGACTAAAAAAGCAACTAAAAATAAAAACGCATAACCAATAAACATGGGTCAAAAAGCAAATCCAATTGGTAACAGGCTTGGTATCATCAGAGGATGGGAATCCAACTGGTATGGAAACAAGAAAGATTACGCCAAGAAACTGATCGAGGATCACAAGATCAGGACTTACCTGAACGCCCGTATCAATAAAGGCGGAATCGCCAAGATTGTTATTGAAAGGACTTTAGGCAAACTAATCGTGACCATTCATACCTCTAAGCCGGGTATTATTATTGGTAAAGGCGGTGGTGAAGTGGACCGGGTGAAGGAAGAATTGAAAAAACTTACGGGTAAAGATGACGTGCAGATCAACATACTTGAAATCCGCCGTCCTGAACTCGATGCCATGATTGTGGGCGATACCATAGCGCGACAGATTGAAAACCGAATCAATTTCAAAAGGGCTACCAAAATGGCGATTGCTTCCTCACTCCGTATGGGTGCTGAAGGAATCAAGATCAAGTTAAGCGGCCGTTTGAATGGTGCTGAGATAGCACGTAGCGAAGAATTCAAACAGGGCAGAACACCGCTTCATACATTCCGGATGGATATTGATTACGCCAATGTATTTGCACAAACAGTATATGGTAAGATCGGAATTAAGGTTTGGATCTGCAAAGGAGAAGTACTACAGAAAAGAGACCTTAACCCCAACTTTGTAGGTGGTAAGAGTGATGTAAGTGACAGAAGGGAGAGAAGAGATGACAGGGGTGGAGATTTCGGAAGGCAGGACCGTGGTGATCGCAGGAGTGGCGGCGGCGGTGGAGGCAATTTCAACCGCGGTGGCGGTGGAGGTGGAAACAGACAGGGTGGCCAGAGTGGCGGTGGCGGAAGAAGATAGTTCACAGACCCAACCAGGAGAAGAAAAAAGTTATTATATAGAAAGGTTGGCCTGCGCAGGTAGATGCCAACTTCAAATACCGGATCAATATGTTACAGCCAAAAAGGTCGAAGCACAGGAAAATGCAAAAGGGTCGCATGAAAGGTGACGCAAAAAGAGGGACTACCATTTCTTTTGGTTCTTTCGGATTGAAAGCATTGGAAAATCACTGGATCACCGATCGTCAGATCGAAGCGGCCCGTCAGGCCTTAACCCGTCATATGAAGCGGGAAGGAAATGTTTGGATTCGCATCTTCCCTGATAAACCCATCACCAACAAACCCGCTGAAGTACGGATGGGTAAAGGAAAGGGTAACCTGGAATACTGGGCTGCTGTGGTGAAACCAGGTCGCATTCTGTTTGAGATCGATGGTGTAACGGAAGAAGTGGCAAAAGGTGCATTAACACTGGCGGCTGGTAAATTACCTATCGCTACCAAATTTATCAAGCGCCGCGATTTGGCAGAGGCTTGATAGGTTGTGAATTCATTATTATCAAAACAGGAACATGTCAAAGACATTAGATTTTAAAAAAAGCATTCAAAGTTTAAACGGCCAGGACCTGAAGGCAAGGATCACAGAAGATGAACTTCGTTTAAAGAAACTTGAATTCGCTCATGCGATTTCTCCTTTGGAAAATCCGATGAGTATAAGGAGCCTGAGAAGAGAGCTTGCGCGTTTGAAAACTGAATTGAAAAAAAACAAATAGGATCACCGTGCTGTATGCAGCGATCAGCTGATGTCAGCATGATAAATCTACAATTATGGCTGAAAATGAAAATAGTCCCACAGCGATGGAACCACGTAATCTGAGAAAAACAAGGATTGGTGTGGTAACCAGTAATAAAATGACAAAAACCATTACGGTTACTGTGGAAAGGAAAGTGAAGCACCCGATTTATGGGAAGTTTGTAAAAAAGACTACCAGCTTTCATGTGCATGATGAAAAAAATGAAGCGAGTATTGGTGATGTAGTTCGCATTATGGAAACGCGGCCACTCAGCAAAACAAAACGCTGGAGGTTGGTAGAGATCATTGAGAAAGTGAAGTAAGAAGCTGCGCGCTACGGGCATATGCTACGAGCTGCAGAAGATCATAATTAGATAATTGCTATAGCTCGCAGCAGCTTATAGCCCAAAGCTTAAAATATGATTCAGCAAGAATCCAGATTGAACGTTGCAGATAACAGTGGTGCCAAAGAAGTTCTTTGTATACGTGTTTTGGGTAACAGCGGCCAACGATATGCCAGGGTAGGTGATAAAATTGTAGTTACGGTGAAAGATGCTATTCCTGCCGGCGGCATCAAGAAGGGAACTGTTGCCAAGGCAGTGATCGTTCGTACCAAAAACAAACTTCGCCGGAAAGATGGTTCTTATATCCGTTTCGACGACAATGCTGTGGTGATACTGAATGCATCCGATGAACCCAGGGGAACACGGATTTTTGGACCAGTGGCAAGGGAACTACGGGATAAAGGTTATATGAAGATCATTTCACTGGCACCTGAAGTGCTGTAATTAACGAATATTGAAAAACGAATCCTGGCAGTATCAGGATAAAACAGATCAACATGAAAACAAGATTCAGACCTAAATACAACATCAGAAAGGGCGACCAGGTTGTGGTCATCACCGGAGATGATAAAGATGTCAAGAAGCCAAGGGTAGTTAAAGAAGTGCTGGTAGAAGAAGGTAAAGTGATTGTAGAAGGCGTGAATATTATCACGAAGCATACAAAGCCTTCGGCCCAGAATACCAAAGGCGGTATCATTAAAAAGGAAGCACCCATGCAGATCAGTAATGTGATGCTCTGGGATGGCAAACAGGGTACTAAAATAAAGCGTACCAAAGAAAATGGTAAGACAGTTAGAACATCCAAAAAATCAGGGGAGGTAATCAAATAATGGCAACGGCAAAATCAACCTACAAACCCAGGTTAAAAAATAAGTATAAGGATGAAGTGATCCCTGCGCTGATGAAACGGTTTAGTTATTCTTCTGTGATGCAGGTTCCCAAATTGGAGAAAATCGCAATCAACCGTGGTGTCAATGGAGCGGTGAATGACAAGAAGCTAATTGATATAGCACTGGAGGAATTGTCTACTATCAGTGGACAAAAAGCAGTGGCCACTATGTCTAAAAAGGACATTTCCAATTTCAAGCTTCGTAAGAACATGCCCATAGGGGCCAAGGTTACATTACGCGGCGAAAAAATGTATGAATTCCTTGATCGCCTGATTGCCGTAGCCTTACCAAGGGTGCGTGACTTCAAGGGTATCAATGAAAAATCATTTGATGGGCGAGGAAATTATACCATGGGTGTGACGGAGCAAATTATTTTTCCGGAAGTGGATATTGACAAGGTGAACCGCATTACCGGAATGGATATCACGTTTGTTACCACAGCTCAAACAGATGAAGAAGCATTTGAATTACTGAAAGAATTGGGCATGCCTTTCAAGAACGTAAAAAAATAGGTTGGTTGCCTAATTTTGAAGCGTAGTATCATTTGGAATGGATGAAATAAATTGTTTTGTAAACGGAAGCCTGACTCTTAATAAAAAAGAAGAAGGCACAAAAAAAATAAAATATGGCTAAAGAATCAGTAAAGGCCAGGCAACGCAAAAGAGAAAGAATGGTGGTACAGTATGCAGAAAAACGACAGGCGCTGAAAGCTGCAGGTGACTGGAAAGCTTTGGATGATTTGCCTAAGAATTCATCGAGAGTGCGTTTAAAGAACCGTTGCCAGATGTCGGGCCGCCCGAGAGGGTATACCCGTTATTTTGGTATTTCCAGGATTGCTTTACGCGATATGGCATTGAATGGTAAGATACCAGGACTGAAGAAAGCAAGCTGGTAAATAGTGAATGGTCAGAGGTAGTAGTGAGTGGTCAACTCGTTGCTTCCAATAATTAAATAGATTATAAACAATCCAATTATCCGCCTGAGGCGGACGTAGGAGGGCAAACAAATGGTAACAGATCCGATTGCAGATTTTTTGACTAGAATTCGTAATGCACAGATGGCGGGGCACAGAATTGTGGAGATCCCTGCTTCTAATTTAAAAAAGCGAATGACTGAAATCCTGTACAACCAGGGGTATATTCTTAAATATAAGTTTGAGGATGACAACAAGCAGGGCCTTATTAAGATTGCCCTGAAATATGATGCGCAGACCAAGCAGCCGGCCATCCATTCGCTGGAAAGAGTAAGCCGTCCGGGTTTACGTCACTATGCCAGCCCTGACGATTTCAGAAGAGTGAAAAATGGTTTAGGTATAGCCATTGTATCTACATCAAAAGGTGTGTTAACAGATAAGGAAGCAAAGTCACAGCATGTGGGCGGCGAAATCCTTTGTTATATATATTAATCAACAGCATTGCTGATATGCAGCCGATCCTATGAGGCTAACCGGTCAGTAAGTGAGTTACAAATTAAATGAATCAACATGTCTCGAATAGGTAAAGCACCAGTAACATTTCCCAGCGGCGTAACCGTTTCTGTAGGGAATGATAATGTGATCACGGTTAAAGGACCAAAAGGTGAATTGAAACAACCGATCGATCGCGATATAAAGGTTGAAGTAAAAGATGGCGAGATCAATTTTACACGTCCCACTGACCAGATCCGACATCGCGCGCTTCATGGTCTTTCAAGAGCCCTGATCGCTAATCAGGTGAAGGGCGTGACCGACGGGTATACTAAAAAACTGGAACTGATAGGTGTGGGTTTTAAAGCTGCACATCAGGGAAACGTGCTGGACCTGGCACTGGGCTATTCTCACAATATCATTTTTGAAATTCCTAAAGAAATCAAATTAGTGACTTCTCAGGAAAAGGGTCAGAACCCTACAATTAGCCTGGAAGGTATAGACCGCCAGCTGATTGGTCAGGTAGCCGCGAAGATTCGCAGTCTGCGTAAACCAGAACCTTACAAAGGAAAGGGTGTTCGTTATGTAGGTGAGGTGGTTCGCAAGAAAGCGGGAAAGGCGGCTGGTAAATAAACCGCTGTTTATCTCAGCCTGGATTTTGGATGGCAGTTCTTTAGTAATTGAATTCTATATAATAAGTTTCTGGCAGAATCAGGAACGTCAAATCTACCCTGAGGGGATGGAGGTATATCATGAGAACAAATGCAAAAACATCGAGAAGAAAAAACATCCGGTACAGGATACGTGCAAAAATCTCAGGTACGGCACAAAAGCCCCGCCTGTCAGTTTTCCGCAGTAATACAGAAATATATGTTCAACTGATCGACGATGACAACGCAGTGACGCTCGCATCAGCTTCTTCTAAAGACAAGGACATCAAAGCGCAACCAGGAAATAAATCTGAGAAAGGAAAACTGGTTGGACAGGCTATTGCACGGAAGTCGAAGGAACTTGGTCTTGAAAATGTAGTTTTTGACCGTGGTGGCAATCTTTATCATGGAAGGGTAAAGCAGGTAGCTGAAGGTGCGCGGGAAGGTGGTTTGATATTCTAACCGGGCTATATTAGCAATAAAATAATGTAATTCTAAGAAATAAAAAATGGCAAAAGCAATATTCAACAGGGTTAAAGCAGGAGATCTTGAATTAAAAGAAAAGGTCGTTGCAATCAACCGCGTAGTTAAAACTACCAAAGGTGGCCGCACCTTCAGCTTTTCTGCATTAGTGGTGGTGGGTAATGAACAAGGTGTAGTAGGACATGGTCTTGGTAAAGCAAAAGAAGTGCAGGAAGCGATCACAAAAGGAATTGAGGATGCCAAAAAAAATCTGATTAAAGTTCCGGTGATGCATGGTACTATTCCACACGACCAGCTGGCCAAGGAAGGTGCTGCGAAGGTGCTGATCAAGCCAGCTGCCCATGGTACCGGTGTAATTGCGGGAGGATCCATGCGTGCCGTACTGGAAAGTGCCGGAGTAACAGACGTCCTTGCCAAATCCTTAGGTTCGGCTAACCCTCACAACGTGGTGAAGGCCACTTTCAAAGCTTTGGCATTACTCCGTGAACCCGTAAGCATTGCCAAAACAAGAAGAATCGGATTGAAGAAAGTATTTAATGGATAAAAAGGTTCTCGTGTAGGTTATCATGCTAATGGATATCCTTACACCTGAATCAGAAACCTTTGGTATGAAAAAGATAAGAATCACTTTAGTTAAAAGTCCCATCGACCGGCCCCTCCGCCAGAAAGAAACCCTGAAGGCATTGGGATTAAATAAAATGAATGCTTCAAGGGAAGTGGAAGCAACACCACAGATTCTTGGCATGGTGAGAAAAGTGGAACACATGATTACTGTAGCAGAAGCATAAATTGATTGTCGTGTGAAATGATCACCTTGCTGCATCACCCGCACGACAGATCCCTATTCAAATCATAAGCGAGGGGAGATTCCCCGTAAGTAAAAATCAAAAAAATGAATCTACACAATTTACGTCCGGCCAAAGGAGCAGTGCACAAGGAAAAGCGCTTAGGCCGCGGAGAAGCTTCCGGTAAAGGCGGCACCTCAACAAAAGGTAATAAAGGTGGACAAAGCAGGGCCGGATATAAAAGAAAAAGAGCCCATGAAGGGGGCCAGATGCCCATTCAACGCAGAATTCCCAAAAGAGGATTTACCAATCCACATCGTATAGAATACAAAGTATTCAACCTTGGACAAATAGCACAGTTGCTTGAAAAATACGACCTTAAGGAGTTTACCCTGGAAAACCTGTACACCAATGGATTGATCAGCCAGACAGACAGGATCAAAATTCTTGGAAATGGCGAATTGAAAACTAAGCTGAACTTCAAAGTGAACGCGATCAGTGAAAAAGCAAAGCAGGCCATTGAATCTTCAGGCGGTACAGTTGAAATAGTCAAGTAAACTTCAGTAAATTTGAAGACGCAGTCTGCGTCTTTTTTTATCAGAACAGAAAACTTTTCATTTCCGTGAAGAAATTAATACAGACACTTAAAAATATATGGAGCATTGAGGAATTGCGCAGCAAGATCCTTTTTACCCTTCTCCTTATTTTCATTTACAGAATTGGTACGCATATCGTTTTGCCCGGAATT
>JANLYU010000420.1:0-19502 GCA_031365785.1 Flavisolibacter sp.
AGCATTCGTACTAACCCAGTGGCGTCCTTCTTTTTTAAGTACAATCGTTTGAGGTGGTTGATCGGAGTTGCTTCCTTTGAAGCTGGAAAGTTGCGCGTAACACTCACTTCCGTTCTCAATTCGCACATCATAATGTGCCAGAGATCCCCCATATAACACTGCTGCTGTAACTTCCATGAACCTTATTTGAGATCCTATCCCCAAAGATGGTGCCCTTACTGAAATAAACTCATACAATTTTTTTTAGAAGGTGATTTTAAAAATTTTAAAGTGGATCATCTGAAATTTGGACGTAAAAATTTTGAAAGAAAATTCAGATGAAATTTTAGGTGTCTTTTGTTGAAAGAAAAAAGAGTAGAAATGTCTACACTTAAACAGAGTCGCCCGCCTTTAACAAAAGTTTCCTCATTCTCGAGTATTTTTATTTTTTATCAAAGTTCTTGAACAGTTCATTGCACATTAATAATAATCATGGTCATTTTGCTTCTCGTAAGTCTCATTGCTGTTCTATTATTTTTACAATTACCATTGTTTGGAAGTCTTCCCAAAGAACAGGATGCCTTAAAGATATCCGCTTCCCCAAATTATAAAGATGGCCGGTTTCAAAACCTGAGCCCTACCCCTGATTTAACAGAAGGCGCCAGCTTTTACAAAGTTCTGTTTGACTTTTTATTTCAAAAAAGCAAAAGGAACCGGCCTGGTCACCGTTTACCTTCTATGAAGACAGACCTTTTGCAGGTCAGTAAACAAATGGACTTTATGGTGTGGATGGGACATTCTTCCTATTTTTTACAACTGGATGGGAAAACTATTTTGGTTGACCCTGTTTTCAGTGGCAGCGCCTCACCTCTTTGGTTTACCACCAAAAGTTTCCCTGGAAGTGACAGGTATGTTGTTGATGACCTCCCTATCATTGATTTCCTGTTTATTTCTCACGATCACTGGGACCACCTCGATTACCAGACCATCAAAAAAATAAGACCTAAAGTAAAAAGGGTGGTGACAGGACTTGGCGTAGGAGCGCATCTTAAAAGGTGGGGTTACAAAGAAACAGACATAGTAGAAAAAGACTGGTACGAAGAAGTGCAACTGGAGGAAGATTTCAAAGTTATTTTCACACCTGGACGACACTTTTCCGGAAGGTCCTTCCGTCGAAATAAATCGCTTTGGACTTCTTTTGTCATACAAACACCTTCCTATAAGATCTTCCTGGGTGGTGATTCGGGTTATGATTCTCATTTTGCCAGCATCGGCTCTGACTATGGACCTTTTGACCTGGCTTTCCTGGAATGCGGCCAGTACAATTCCAGCTGGAAATATATTCACATGATGCCTGAAGAAGT
Organism: Flavisolibacter sp.; assembly: GCA_031365785.1. GTDB lineage: Bacteria > Bacteroidota > Bacteroidia > Chitinophagales > Chitinophagaceae > Flavisolibacter. Next base: position 1,344 of record JANLYU010000420.1, read on the forward strand.
AATTCAGGCAGGCTTGGACCTGAAGGCCGAACACGTCATGATCGTACACTGGGCTAAATTTTCACTGGCCCTCCACGACTGGGATGAGCCCATCATCAGGGTGTTGAAAGAAAGCAAAAGAAAAGGCATCAAGCTAATTCATCCCATGATCGGAGAAAGTGTAGCACTCAACAATATGTTACCGGGAAAGGAATGGTGGAACTAACCATTTACAATTTCACCCCCGTTGGGATGCAGCACCTGTCCAGTGATATAGGAAGCATCGTCACTGGCAAGGAATAAATAACAGGGAGCCACCTCAGCGGGTTCACCAGCTCTCTTAAGGGGAACATCGCTTCCAAATGTAGACACCTTTTTTTTATCGAAACTCCCTACAATGAGAGGAGTCCAAATAGGTCCTGGTGCTACCGCATTCACCCGTATTCCTTTATCGATAAGACTGTGTGCGAGGCTTCTGGTGAAAGTTACAATCGCTCCCTTAGTGGCAGCATAATCTATCAATGTCGGACTACCCCGGTAGGCAGTGACGGATGTGGTATTGATGATACAGGCACCTTTCTTCAAATATGGTAAAGCGAATTTTGTGATACGGAACATTGAAAAAATGTTGGTTTCAAATGTCTCATACAATTGATCATCAGAAATATTCTTGATTGATTTTTGTTCAGTTTGAGTAGCAGCATTGTTCACCAGTATATCCAGCTGACCAAACTCCCTGATGGTATTTTTTACAATTCGCTCACACACCCTTTCCTTCCTGATATCTCCCGGAATAAGCAAGCAGGTTTTTCCAAAATCCTCCTGCACCATTCTTTTAACCTCCTGCGCATCTTCGTGTTCACTCAGGTAAGCAATGGCAACATCTGCACCCTGTGAAGCGAACAATAAAGCAACTGCTTTTCCTATACCACTGTCACCTCCTGTAATCAGGGCTACTTTTCCTGATAACTTTTGTGCTAACTGGGGTTTTAGAGAAACTGGCTGCGGGATCATTTTTCTTTCCTCACCAGGCATTTTCTGACTTTGAGGCTTTCTCAATTTTTTCTCTTCTCCACCCTTTTGCATAACGAATTTCCAACTATAATGAAATTATTGTACCATTTGGTTTCAACCCTTATTTTTGCAGGCTTCGCAAGGGGAATTAGCTCAGCTGGCTAGAGCGCTTGCATGGCATGCAAGAGGTCGTCGGTTCGACTCCGATATTCTCCACCAGGAGGCACACTTTACATTTTGAGTGGTGCCATTTTCTTTTAGGCTGAACCCTATACAGGTAAGAGGAAGGAAAAACAGACATGAAGAGTGGTAAAGTATAGGGTAACTATCGTTATACACTAAGCGAAACACAATAGATAGTTAACCAAAAAATATCTGATTAGTTTACTTATATTTCAAAGTAACAAATGCTGAATCGGCATCTTGGATGGTTAAAGGCTGTTTTGAATCCAAAAAATATTTATGATAGTGTCACGCTGTGAAGTAGAAATGAAGAAAAAAGTCGTAATAAAATAACGGCAAGTCATTCTCTATTCAGCCTCTTAAAATAATCAATAGTACTCCTGATGCCGTCTTTTGGTGTGGTAGCATATATACCAAATCTATTTTCAAATTTACTGCTGTCAAAAATATAATCAAGTTCATTCTGATACATCATCTCCGGAAATTCTTTCATCATTGGATTGAAGATTCCCAAAGCGTAAAGCACCCATGTAGGAATTTTTTGAATCTTAGGTTCTACTTCTAGTTCACTGGCCACTAATTCAATCCATTGTTTCGAGGTTAATTTATCTTTTGTTGTAGGAACATGCCAAACCTGGTGGTAAGCATCATCAGTATTACCAAGTATCGCTGTGGCCATAGCTGCATCAGGTGTATACGTATAGGTATGAATTTTAGCTAAGCTGCCAAATGCCTGGGCACTTTTTCCCTTTATTAAATTTTTGACAACGACTTCTCCAAGCATACTTTTGTTTGTATCCGGACCATAAAAATCTGCTGATCTTGCTATCACTACGGAAAGTGTGTTTTGTGCTGCTTCGGCCATGAGCATTTCATGTAATTGCTTTCTTACTTCCCCTTTCTTGCTGGGAGGTTGTATCAGAGAATTCTCAGTCATATAGGGTATGGCGGATTTTGCATACAGGTACACATTATCAAAGAAAACTAATTTTGAATGGTGCTTTTTACAACCGCTGATAACAGCCTGCATGAAAGGTACCCAGGATGTTTGCCAAACTTTAAGATTGTAATCAAAACCGATAGTGATATACACTATATCGCTACCTTCTATTGCTTTATCCAACAGTTTGAAGTCACTTACATCCATTGGAAAAAGATCATCGCTTTCGTTAACTTTCTTTGGATGGCGACTTACCAGTCTGATATCATTGGTATACTTTTTTAACTCTTTCGCTAATGGTAACCCGATAGTGCCACCAGATCCGATTATTGTCTGCATTTATTCCTTTTTGCTAAGTACACAAATTAAATCTTTTTTACTCCTTCAAGTGCTTTTCAAAAGCAAGTCAAACATCCATCTTCCTCATAGAACTAAAAAAAAGTTTGAATGAAGAAATAATATTGATGTTATTGTTGCGGAGCAATCGTAGATCTTCAGTGTAATTTTTTGTAACACTCTACTTCAAAGTCACTTTTCAATTTAATAAAATCCTACTTTTTATCGGCACTAGATTGTAAGCAACGTGAATTCCTCAAATTGTTTTGGATCAAAATCCTGAAAGCAAGAAATCTGAATGATTTGATTAGGTGCGGAAGAAACAAGGTCCCAAATTATCTCTGTAATCCACGGATCAGCAAAATATACTGTCTGGCACAGATCAGAAGATCATTCCCTTCATCTCCTCCCCAGCAAATGTTGGCGGGTATGGCCGGGAGCTGAATCCATCCAGCCCTTTTTCCTTTATTGTCCAGGATGATGATGCCATCTTTATTGCATAGATAAACATTCCCAGCCCTGTCGCATGAGATCCCATCACTGTTTTCCTCGGCAAAATCATCTAATAACAAATGGTTGACTGTATCATACCTGCTAATGAAGGCTTCAAAATTTTTATTAGAACAGATGTATAAAACCCGTTCATCCGGCGATAAACAGACACCGTTGGGATAAGCGTAACGGTCGCTAATCATTTCCACCGCCCCATGGTTAAAACAAAATACGCCTGCTTTGTCCTGAAATTTAGCAGGGTTGAGCTGACCATCCCGCAAGCCATAAGGAGGGTCGCTGAAAAAAAGCCTTCCATCACTATGAAAGATCAGGTCATTCGGACTGTTGTAAGGTTTATTATTATAGTTCCCTGTTAGTTGTTCCAGTTTCGCTCCGTCATATACAGCCAGGGCATGCGATCCGTGCTGGCAAATCACCAAATTACCCGTGCGGTCATAGGCCAGTCCATTCGAACCAGCCTGCTGGGGGTTGATGTCCTCGTCACTGGTAGTGTTCGTTCCACTTTCCGCGAGGTATATTTTTTTATTCTTCAGTGCATCTATCTGGAAAATGCAATTAGCAGGAATATCACTGAATAGATACCATCCCTGCGGATTCCATACAGGTCCTTCCGTGAACTGACAGTTATCGGATAAGATTTCTATATCAAAATCAGTATGAATGAAGTGGTGCAACTGATCATTAAAAATATGGAGAGAAGGATGTACCATTAGCTATTTCATTTGTTTGGTCAGTGCAGCCAGCACCTTTTCAAGTTGAATGCCTTTTCCAAGAACTGGTTGGAACAGATCACCTTCTTTCTTCACCCTCATCAATATATTATTGGCGTTATAAGTTGTTGGTGTCAATCCTTTTTTCAATTCACTCCAGTCCAGTGGTGTGGAAACGGGCATACCTGGTTTGGGCCTTAGTGTATAAGGTGCTGCGGCTGTTTGTGTTTCCCGGTTCTGTAGATAATCCAAGTAAAGTTTACCCTTTCTCTTAGAAGGACTTCTTTCCAAACTGGTAATTTCAGGAAGTTCCTGGTGTACCAGTGTCACCACTAGTTCAGCCAGTTGTTTGGACTGGTCATAGGTATATTTGGCTTCTAGCGGTATATAAATATGGATACCTGATGAACCTGATGTTTTACAATAGGCGTCAGCTCCAATTGCATCCAGCACTTTCTTTACTACCCGTGCCACCTCCATCACCTGGTCAAAGCTATTGTTGGTATCAGGGTCCAGATCAATGAGGCACCAGTCTGGCCACTGCCAGGTTTGATAACGGGAATGCCATGGGTGCATTTCTATGCATCCCAAATTAGCCATGTATACAAGAGTTGCTTCATTACTGCAAACCAGGTATTCTACATGTTGGTTGGTTGATTCACTGAAATCCTTGTGGGTCTTTATCCAGGAGGGAACTTTACCCTTCATGTCTTTTTGGTAAAAGTTAGGACCATCAATTCCATCGGGATGCCTGTTGAGCGATTGCGGCCTGTCCTTCATGTAAGGAATTATATAAGGTGCTATTTCCAGGTAATACCGCACCATATCACCTTTGGTGAATTTTTCTTTTTTCCAATACAATTTATTAAGGTTGGTAAGCTGAAGTGGGTGTTTGTTTAATACCACTTCCTGATTATTTTCACCCACCATCAGGGAAGGACCAGATCGCGGTGATGTGATCTCTGAATTTTTGATGAGTGGTTTTTTTTCCTTAGGTGTTTTACCAGCACGTTTCACCGGCTGTTCTTCTTTTGTGGTAACAGGGGTGCTTTTCTTTCCTTGTTTACCAGTTGTTTTCAACTTAGCCATATTTTCAGAAGTTTCGAAGGTGACATCTTTTGCTTTTTTATCTGTTCTCAGCCCCATAAATATCGGATGCCGGGCAATTCTGCTTTGGGTCCACTCCGTAAATTTAATTTCACAGACCAGAGTGGGTTGAACCCAGGTGGCCGGCATGTTGGTTTTAGGTTCTTTCGAGAAAGGAATTTTGTTAGTGACCAAAGGTTGCAACAACCTGTACATCTCTTCTAGTGTTTTTTCTGTAAAACCGCTTCCCGTATGACCTATATAAATCAACTCTTTACCCTCATAAAGTCCTAGTAAAAGAGAACCAAAGAATTTCCTTGTATGTCGCGGTGTGGTATATCCAGCAATCACCACTTCCTGTCTCTGATTCACTTTTACCTTCAACCATTCTTTAGTACGGCTGTTGACCTCATAAAAGCTGTTAATATTTTTGGCCATCATACCTTCAAGTCCCTGGGCCAGCGCCACCTCAAAGAATTTTTTTCCTTCTTTCAAAACATGATCGCTGTACTTGATAACTTCATGATCAGCAGGCAGAATTTCCTGTAAGATGCGTTTCCTTTCGATCAGGGGTACTTTAGACAGGTCGTATCCCTGAAGCCAGATAATATCAAAGATGCAGTATTGCAAATGTACAGGAGTGTTCTGCCAGTTTTGCAAGGACTGGAAAACAGCTATTCCCTTATCATTTACCGCTACCACCTCTCCATCCATCACCGCGTGGATATGTAAAGCCTTCAACGCTTCTGTAACCGGAGCATATTTATCCGTGAAAGCAATCAGGTTTCTGGAAATCAATTGAACATCTGAATTATTTGCGTAAGCCACAGCACGGTACCCATCCCATTTTATTTCAAACAGCCACCCCCTGTCATCAAAAGCCGATTCCGTCAGCGTAGCCAGCATAGGATATATTTCTGTTGGCATGGGTGCTTTTTTAGCCAGCGCTAAAGAGGAAGCCAGGATTTGATTTATGGGGAGGACTTTTTTTTTAAAGTATTATTCCGGACTGGTGAGGAAACAGCCTTTGGTGTCGATGATTTTTTGCTGCTTGAATTTTTGGCAACGGATTTTTTTGTTGCTTTTTTCTTGTTAGTGGGGGAAGATTTTGAAGGAAGTAACTGGATGGGTTTCGGTGGAATGCTGGATTTATTTGAACCCTCCGCATGATTCAGGGAAGTTCCATTTTCAGCGGCAACTTCCGCAAGTGTTTTACCGGTTTTAGAAGATTGATCCTTCAACAAGATATTTTTTGAAGTGGCCGCATGGTCCTTTTTTTTCATGAGTATCCAGGAACGGTCACCCTTTCCTTTCATTTGAAATAGTGCAAATTCCCCCTGGATCTTCTGCCCATTCATCATTATTTTTAAGTTGCCTTCACGGAGTTGCTGCAGCAATAATTTTTCCTGTTCTTTGATGGTCAGTCCCTGACCCGCTATAGGTTCATAGGTTCCTTCATCCCATACAATTACAGTTCCGCCTCCATAATTACCAGCTGGGATAACACCCTCAAAATTTCTGTAATCATAGGGATGATCTTCCACCATCATGGCCAGCCTTTTATCTGACGGATTGAGTGAAGGTCCTTTGGGCACAGCCCAACTTTTAAGTACGCCTTCCATTTCCAGTCTGAAATCATAATGAAGGTGAGATGCGTCATGTTTCTGGATCACGAAACGCAAACCCTTTTTTGATGATTTTGCCTTACCTGAAGGTTCAGTTGTTTCATCAAAATTTCTCTTCTTTTGATACAAGGATAAACTCATACGCTGTACTTGTAAATTTTTGTGCCATTCAATCGCTCAACTTCATCCATTCCTCCCCGAATTAATGTTTCGGCTGGCATGAAATTATTAGTTATACCAGTCTTAATCATCAATTAAAAAAAAGTTTATGGCAATCAGAAATGACGACAACCAAGAAGAGGTCAATGACAAAAGAAGTACAAGGTCTGGCGAAGACGAACAGACTTCTTTCAGCAAAAGAAGTGATGATGGCGCCGAAAATGAAAAAGAAAATGTTTCTGGCGACGTGGAAGAAGAAGATGTAGATGTAGACGATGAAGAATTGGATGAAGATGATTTTGATGTAGATGAAGAAGATGAGGATTCGGAAGAAAAAGAAGGTGGGCTTTAGTTATTGAAATGCCTTGTTAAGTAACACTTGACAAGGCATTTTTATGCACGTCATTCCAGGATGACCTCAGGCCCTTTTCTTTTTTGGCGTTGAAGTATCCAGACTTTGTTTCAGCACTTCCATAAGGTCTTTGACGGTTGCTGTGGCTTTTTTAGGCTCTGCAATATGAATATCTTTTCCTGCTGCCTTTGCCTTGATGACCTTTTTCAATTCAGCCACATAAGTGTCTTTAAATGCAGAAGGATCAAATTTTTCAGTGAGCTGGTGTATTAGTTTTGTTGCCAGCTGTACTTCTTTTGTAGATAACTTTTCTGAATTGACCTGCTCAATTTCCGGTACTTCACGTATCTCTTCCTGATAGCGCATCTGATTGAGCAACAATACTCCGTTAAACACCTTAAGCGCACAAATATGCACCCTGTTTCTCAACATAAATTCAGCCAAGCCAATGGTTTTGGTTTCTTCTAAAGCTTTAATCAGAAGATGATAAGATTTATAGGCTCCTTTATCCGGAACCAGGAAATAAGGCTTTTCGTAATAAATGGGGTCAATTTCTTCTTCTTTTGAGAATTGAATGATGTCAATCGTTTTTGATTTTTCTGGACTAGCCTTCTTAAAATCCTCATCGCTGATCACCACATATTTCCCTTTGGTATACTCATACCCTTTAACAATTTCCTTCCAGGGCACCTCCTTTCCTGAGATGCTGTCAATACGGGCATAGCGGATGGGTGCCATGTCTTTCTTGGAGAGCATATCAAAATTCAGGGCTTCGCCTGAATCTACAGCACTGTTGAGCTTAACAGGAATGTTCACTAAACCAAAACTGATGGCACCAGACCAGATCGATCTCATAGATAAGGTTTAAGAAGCCGCGTAATAAATTTCAGGTTTATAATTATTGGAATTGCGGAACCACGTAGTAAAAGTGGTCATAGCATTCTGCCACCAGGATTGAGAAGTAGTTTTAGTTTCAAAATATTCAGCCTTGAGAATTTTGACTTTTACCAAAACCATATCATCTGAAAAGTTAGGCTTGGCATCGGGTAAATATGCCATTGTATTCACTGCTTCAGGGTCAGAGACCACCCAGGCCTTGCCGTTCACTTGTAAAAAAGAACTTTGACCTTTTCTGAAGAAGTCCATCCTAACCGGAAACTCAAGATCAAATTCTTTTAAATTCTGCTTGGGTTTCTGTAGATAAAACCAAACATACCCATAGTCATCTACTTTCACCTTGTTCACTATTGAAGTAGGAAGCTTGAGCACGGAATCACTCAAATTAAAGAAAATGGCGCTGCCAATTTCCTGGATCTTTTCCTGCAGAAAGTTAAATTGTGGATTGGTTGCCAATTGAGTCATAACATTTATTTTGTGAGTGAGCATAGCCACCCATCGTATAACTCCAAATTGGATACCACAAAAATGTTGTCTGAATTGGAAAATTTACGTTGATCCCTTGGGTAAAAAAATCTACAGAAAGTAGGTAAATTACGGGTAGCATCAGGGTGCTGGCATTATTTTATTCATCATTTAACGGTATTCATAAAGAAGGTAATCATTCCAAAATTGAGGAAAAATGCTTACCTCCTGAACTGGCAAATTCTTCCAAAAATCTCTGGCTAGCTGGAGAGCCAATTGGCAGGGTGGCACTAATATAAGATCTATAGGAAAAGACACCATAGGCAAAAAAATGTGATGACTTATTAGGTTGGATAAAGATTTCCGGGTTTATTGGAATCACATCCCAAAAGATAGTTGTCAGGATGCCGGGCTGATTATTGCTTCCAGAAAGTGGAACATTTCGTTTAGCCGTCCTGTCAACCTGGTTCATCTGGATAAAGCGACGGGATATGAAAAAGCCGGACTTTCACAAAAAAGCTGAATGAGGAACAGAATCTGATCACATATTATATTATACGAACTTGCAGACAGTAGCATCCATATAAACGAAGGGAGTGAGCCTGAAAAATAAAAATAATATTGTTTTTGGTATTGGTCCTCCTGCAGCCAGACAAAAAGTCTGGCTTTTTATTAATAGATCTTGAATAAAAATTAAAAAAATGACTCAACCCCATGACCTAGCCACTGATATAGATCAGGAAATCAATAAGGATAAGAAAAAATATAAAACCAACAGTTTCAAGGCTAAATTTGAAAAAACGGCCTCTCTTATCACCAGGGCTACAGGGTCGTCGGCCGCCTTCCTGATGGCTATTTCAGCGATTGTAATTTGGGCCCTTACCGGACCTCTGTTCCATTTTTCTGATACCTGGCAGCTGGTGATCAATACCAGTACCACCATCATCACTTTCCTGATGGTGTTTATTATTCAGCAGTCACAGAATAAGGATTCCCTCGCGATCCAACTCAAACTCAATGAGCTCATTGCGTGTAATGAAAAAGCAAGCAACCGGCTGATAGATGTGGAAGACCTCACCCAGGAGGAGTTGGAAATATTGAAAAAGTTTTACATTAGGCTTTCAGAACTGGCTGAAAAGGAAAAAGATCTCTTTAGTTCTCACTCTGTAGATGAAGCTTCCGGACAACACAAGCATAAATTTGAATTGAGAAAAAAGACGGTAAAATCTGATAATGGCAAAAGTAATTGAGCTCTCTCATAAAGAATATCTTAAGATCGATAAAAATTACAGCGAAGCAGCAAAAGCGGCCGATCTTAATTATGTGAATGATAGGACATCCGGGATTATCCGCAAAAAAAAAGGCAAGGGCTTTACCTACATTTACGATAACCGCCCCTTGAAAGATAAAGAGCAACTCCAAAGAATTAAGAAACTGGCGATCCCCCCTGCCTGGACGAATGTATGGATCTGTGTCAAGGAGAACGGACATATACAGGCCACCGGATTTGACCTCAGAAAACGAAAACAGTACCGGTATCACCAGTTATGGAGTACCCTGCGTAATGAAACAAAATTTCACCGCTTATACGAATTTGGGAAGTTATTGCCTGCAGTAAGAAAAAGACTGGAGGAAGACCTGGCAAAAAAAGAACTATGTGAAGAAAAGGTGATGGCTACAGTGGTCTATTTGATGGAGCGAACTTATATAAGGATCGGAAATGAGGATTACCAGAAACTCTATGGCTCTTATGGTTTGACCACGTTAAAAAATAACCATGTAAAGATTGAAGGAGACAAAGTTCATTTTGCCTTTAAAGGTAAAAAGGGGATTTATCATGAGGTAAGCCTGAAAAACCGGAGACTGGCGAAAATGATACAACATTGCAAAGAAGTACCCGGAAAGGAACTTTTTCAATATTATGATGACCTGGGAAACAGGCAGTCTATTGATTCAGGAATGGTGAACAGGTATATCAAGGAAACTTCCGGGGGCGATTTTTCTGCTAAAGATTTCCGCACCTGGGCAGGCACCCTTAATATCATACGGGCATTTAAATCCATAGGACAGGCGGAATCGGAAAGTGAATGCAAAAAAAATGTGATCTCGGCCTTGGATGAAGTCAGTAAAAAACTGGGTAATACCCGAACCGTATGCAAGAAATATTATGTCCACCCAGGGATCATCAAGTTATATGAAGAACAAAACATGGAAAAATACCTGAAGGAACTAGATAAAATTGAAAAAAATGAAGATCCCGCTGACCATACAGGAGAAGAAAAAGTACTTATGAAAATACTTGCAGAACTGGTTTGAAGAATCATTCATTGGCTTTCTCCTAACCTACTCTACTGTAAATACGACCTTCTATTATCGGCTACCTGTCCTATTTCTTGGTTCCTGCTTTTTTGGAGGCACTCTTCTTTTTGGGTACCCTGGCACCTTCTTTTCGGGCTTCCGAAAGCCCTATAGCAATAGCTTGTTTCCGGGAATTAACCTTTTTACCGCTTCCACTTTTAAGTTGTCCGAGTTTTTGTTCATGCATTACTTTTTCTACTTTCTCTGATGCCTTTTTAGAATACTTAGCCATATGATATTTTTTGAAAATAGGATAAAAATAATACCAGGTTGATGCCACCCAGCACTTCATCTTACCCAGCAGTAGCTGAAGTATATACGGTATGATTTTTTAGGCATTAACTCAAATATTGAGTTATGGAAAATGAAAAAGTAATAGGCATCCTGAATGACCTGATCAGAATTAATAATGACCGGATTGTGGGTTACGAGAAAGGAATTGATGAGTTGAAAGACGAAGACAATGATCTCAAAACTTTATTTAACCGCTATGTATCCGAAAGCAGTAAATACGCCCAGGAATTGACCGCTGAAGTCACGAGGCTGGGTGGCGATGCCGCTGATGGTACTACCAATTCCGGCAAAGTGTACCGGGTGTGGATGGACCTGAAAGCAGTGGTTTCCGGTAAGGATAGAAAAGCAGTTCTTAGTAATTGCGAATTTGGTGAAGACGCTGCACAAAAAGCATATGATACTGCTTTGAATACCGACATTGAGTTTGAAGCATCACTGCGCGATCTTATTGTAAAACAGAAAGCTACTTTGAAAATTGGCCATGATGAAGTAAAGCGCCTTCGCGATATGCATCAGGCTAATAAATAAACAACTTTTTGAAAGAAATGTGCCCCGTCAATGACGGGGCTTACTGTTGTGTGGAAATATGTCCTCATGAAATCTTTTCTGTAGATCAAAGCAGGGAAAAGGGTGTGAATAAGAATCTTAATGAATTACATCATGCAGGTAAAAGAAAATCATTCGATCCCTTACATGAAAAGCCTTTCCTCGTGTTGAAATGGGATTAATCCAAAGGATTTACTGAAGATTTCAGGATAACGGATAAAGGGCTGGAAGCTATGAGTGCTCAACTATATTATCATCCAGCTGACATCCAGTGATTAATTATTACCGGTTTGAAAGACAATCAGATCCTGATGATCATCCTATCCTATACCTGATGAATCCAATGATGGTGTCAAAGGCACACTATTAGATGCGAATGGAATTGATAAGGACACCCAGGTTTCAAATTTTATAAAGGAGGTATCAACCCTGAATAAATCATATAAAACTTAAACATATTCGTCCTCCGTCAGATTAACCCTGATCTCATGCTGCTTTAATTAGGAATTCTTGTGGATACCCAATGGGATACATATACCCTATTAAAAATACGGTAGAGATCTGTGAGTGTGATGAAGCTTGCGAGCTCTCCATAAGCAAAATTGAGTGATGCGCAGCGTTTTGAAAGCATGCCTCAGAGATAATAATCCTTTTAATTTATTTGTTTGACAGATTACCTGTCTTGAAATAGGTCCTACCAACTTATGATGAGATAAAATCATTACCTCATGAAGATGATGTAATCCAACTCTTATCCTTTACCGTAGTGTTACGCTCTTCTGATAATAGCCAGAAGCAATGCAATGACTGCCAGTACAATCAGAATATGAATCAGTCCGGTGGCACTGTAAGCGAATACGCCCAAAAGCCATCCAATGATTAAAACAACTGCAATAATATAAAGTAGAGAACGCATAATGAAAAGAATTGGTTCAGAATAAATATATGAAAAAAGTCTGCCAAGGTGTTCATCACCCAATAAATTGTCGAAAAAGTCAGGAGGTGACGAATCAAATGCATGCATCCGTTCAAACACTTATGCGTTAATTTGTGTTCATTATAGACTTTCTATTTACAATTCAGCTAAAGAAATGGAATGAAAAAAATCAGGACGGCACTTTCCTTATTTAAACAAACTGCCCTTGCCTTTTCTGATGATAATTGTTTCAAGCTTAGTGCATCTCTGAGCTATTATACCATTTTTGCCATGGGACCACTCCTGATCATCCTCATATCTCTTGCCGGTATCTTTTTTGGAAAGATTGCCGTACAGGGTAAACTTTTTAATGAGCTGGATGGACTTGTAGGCAGTGAGGCGGCCATGCAGATCCAGGAAATTATCAGGAACGCACAACATACACACGCCACCCGGTTGGGTGCCACCATTGGTATCATTATACTGATCATAGCAGCAACCGGAGTATTTACTGAAATGCAGGGTTCTATCAATTTTATCTGGTCGGTAAGGGCCAAACCAAAAAAAGGATGGCTCAAATACCTGGGAAACCGTCTCTTATCTTTCTCACTAGTTGTGGTATTAGGCTTTTTGCTCCTGGTATCCCTGATGATCAATGCTGTAGTGGCAGTTCTAAGCGACCGCCTTAAAGAACTTTTTCCAGATTACACCGTGTACCTTGTTTATTCTATCAATTCCATTTTTACATTCCTGATTATCACAGGACTATTTGCGGTGATCTACAAGGTGCTTCCCGATGCTAAAATATCGTGGAAAGATGCTATGATAGGCTCATCTTTCACAGCTATCCTGTTCCTTCTGGGTAAATTCCTTATTGGTTATTATTTGGGTAAAGCCAATATGGGTTTAACCTACGGTGCAGCAGCCTCTATTGTAGTGATTTTAACCTGGGTTTATTATTCCTCCCTGATTCTTTATTTTGGAGCAGAGTTTACCAAGATTTACGCACTTTATTCAGGGGAAGGCATCAGGCCTAAACAGACCGCTGTTTTCATTATAAAAAGAGAAACCAAGGAAATCCCTTCCTCATTTCTTGATACATGAGTTTCTGAAGGCACGTGCTATTCCTTTAGGCGGCAGGAAAAGTGATCAGGAAAGTAGTTCCCTTTTTTAAAACAGAAGTGACATCTATGGAAGCCTTGTGAGACTGAAGGATATTCAAAGTGGCAGCCAGTCCTAGTCCCATGCCGTTTCTTTTGGAGGTGAAATAAGGTTCGAAAAGCCGGGATATATTTTCTTCCGGAATGCCGCAGCCATTGTCTTTGATGGTGACTACATGTGCATCCTTCAAAGTTTCAATGGAAATCCGTAATTCACCGGAGATACTGGCAACAGCTTCCACCGCATTGATAATGATGTTCAGAAAAGCGATTTTCAATTTTTCCTTGTTGCCCATGATGTGACAGGGTTCATCGGAATAATGAATTTTCATATTCACGTGCTGCAGTGTTATCCTGTCTAAGGCTTCCGCTATACTGTCATCCATCACCGATTGAAGCGTGCACTTGTCGAATACGAGGTCTGTTGGTCGCGAGGTGTCTAATAATTCTGTTATGATATCTCCAATCCGCTTACTATTTCTTTGAATGATGTCTAAAAAAAGAGGTGATTCTTCAGTGGGGCTATCCGGTGTCTGGAGTAATTGCTCCACCGACATATTGATATTATTTAGAGGATTACGAACTTCATGAGCCAGCGTACGTACCAGCCTGCCGGTAGCACCCAGTTTTTCGAGGAGCAAATTGGCTTTCTCTGCTCTTTTTAAATTGGTGATATCGTGCAATAAGCCCTGGTAATATGATCCTGTATGATCTATAGTGGCAGTGATTGAAAAAATGCAATTCTTTTTTTCACCTGATTGAGTCATGAGTTCAATTTCCAGATCATTGACATCCCCTTTTTCATATATGATTTTTTCAAGGAGTTTTTTGTCCATATCATCTGATAATAGATCAAATACTGACTTGGAGATCAAATGATCCTTAGTATATCCGAGAAGCGACGATGTAGCATGGTTCATGTCCCGGAAGGTGAGATTTTTGTCCGCCGTAAATACCGAATCCTTAGATAATTCAAAAATGCTGCGATATTTTTTCTCGTTGGCACGGAGCGCTTTCAGATAAGAAGTTCTTTCCAGTGAATAGCGGATACACCTTTCCAGTTTATCCGTCGTGAGTTCGGTCTTGATGAGGTAATCTGTGGCACCCATCTGCATCGCTTCAATATCCACATCTTTATTCCCTTTTCCCGTAAGCAGCACGATAGGCTCTTCCACGTTTAACCGAATTGCTTCTTTAAGAAAATCAAGACCTGTCTTAGCACCCAGCCTGTAGTCAACAAAATACATATCATACATGCGAGACTGCAATTGCTGAACGGCATCATTAAAGCGATAGCACCAGTCAAGCTGTAATTGATATTCCCGGATCTGCTTCAGGTATTCTGAAGTAATGAAAAAATCATCTTCATCATCATCTATGATCAGTATTCTTACCGGTGGGGGGGTGTGAGAAGGCATGCTATTCAAATTCCCTGATTTTTATTTACTAAAGACATTACGCAGAGAAAATTATTAAGGAAATAAGATTCCTGCAGTCCTTCTTCTCTTTTGCAAGTTCCTTTCTTTTTATAGACATGAATAAGAATGCTATTGGTTATTGAATTCCTGATATTGCTTCATTTTATTGTACAGGGTCTTACGATCAATATTCAAAAGTTTAGCCGCTTTGCTTTTATTGAAATTTACCTTTTTAAGTGCTTTCAGGATCATTTCATATTCGGCATCAATACTGGCACCTTTCAGGGTAGTTTCTGAAAGTGACCTGGAATTTTCACTGACCTCCGTATAGGTAGTAGGTATTGAAGAGTTGGTTACTTCAATTATTTCAGGTTGCTTTTCAAACTGGAGTTTACTGAAATGAGAAATTTCAAATGGCAAAGAGGTGGATTCAATTTCATCTCCATCGGAAAGTAAAGTAGCTCTCTTAATTACATTTTTTAATTCCCTGAGGTTGCCATACCACACATAACTCCTGAAGATAGATTCTACTTCATGACTAAAACGCCTGATATTTTTTCCTAACTCCATATTGGTCTGGTGCAGAAAATGATTGGCAAATAGCATCACGTCGTCCGGACGCTGACGTAAAGGCGGAACATCAATACTGAATTCATTGAAACGGTGATATAAATCCTCCCTGAATTTGCCCCGACGTACAGCATCCCAGAGCCGCTCATTGCTGGCAATGATAATTCTAACATCAAGTTCAATATCTTTGATACCACCTACCCGCCTCATTTTTCTTTCCTGTACCACCCTTAGCAGGGAAACCTGTATATCGTAAGATAGGTTGGCCACTTCATCCAAAAAGATGGTACCGGTATTAGCCAGTTCAAAACTTCCTGTTTTTTGATTCAGCGCACCAGTAAATGAGCCTTTCTCGTGTCCGAACAATTCACTTCCCGCCAACTCCTTTGAAAGCGCTCCGCAATCAATTGCCACGAAAGGTTTTCCTTTCCTTTTACTACGCTTATGAATTTCCTGGGCTATGGCTTCCTTACCGCTACCACTTTCTCCATGTATAATAACCGTGTATCCGGTAGGAGCTACCAGGTCGATCTGCTGAAGAATTTGTTTGAAAACCGGTGTATCTCCGAAAATATACTCGCCCGAAACCGTGATGACCGGTCCTTTTTCCTTGGAACCCGTGGCCACGTCTGCCCTCTGATCCACCACGGATGAAGATTTCTGAGGAACTATGTGATCTCCGTCTTTGGACGCAGTTTCCAAAGCCTGCTTGATGGTAACCAAAATCTCATCCGGGAAAAGTGGTTTTGTAATGTAGTCGTAGGCACCCATTTTCATCACTTCAACCGCGATCTTAATATCGCTGTAACCGGTAATGATGATGACCGGCAGATGAGGGTATTTTTCCTTGATCTTTCCCAATAATACATTCCCTTCCATATCCTCCAGCCTAAAATCACACATGACCAGGGAAGGTTCAATTGTTTCCAGTAATTCCAGTGACTTTTTACCATTATAAGCTTCCAGCACTTCGTACCCATGACGGGTCAGAAAACGTTTCAGCAATAAACACATATCCCGGTCATCATCGATAATTAGAATGGTCTGCATCTTGTAAATTTATTTTATGGTTCGATGTCAAAATAACGAAATTAAGCCCATAACCCACGGACGTGTGACACCGGTATTTGTAATTGCTCCCTATACTTGGCCACCGTTCTCCTGGCAACGGAGAAACCTTTCTGAGAAAGTATCTTGACGAGCTGCTGATCTGTATATGGATTGTGCTTATCCTCGTTTTCTATCACTTCCTCAATGGCAGACTGAATCACCTTATTGCTGATTACCTCTCCACTTTGATTAGCAATGCCTTCTGTAAACAAGTCTTTCAACAACATCAGGCCGAATGGAGTTTCAGCGTATTTGTTGCAGGTAATCCTGGATACAGTGGAAATGTCCACATTGACCATTTCAGCAATGTTCTTTAGTATCATGGGCTTCAACTGGTTGATATCACCGGTTATAAAGTAATCATACTGCATCTGCACAATAGCCCTCATGATTTTCAGCATTGTGGACTCTCTTTGCTGTACGGCATGAATAAACCATTGTGCTGACTGCAATTTGTTTTTAATATACTGTACAGCAGATTTATCTGTAGTCACCTTGGCATTATTTTCCGCCATTTCTTTCCATGAGGAATTGATATTGAGACTTTCAGACCTGAGTTTAAACAACTGAACTTCAATACTTTCGCCATTACGGGTAACGAGAAAGTCAGGTAATATATTCTGATTAATATTCACACCTTCCTGCAACTCACTCACTGGTCGCATTTTTAAAGAGGCTATCAATTTCAAAACGATCTTCAGTTCTTCTTCATCAATGGATAAATGGGTCTTGATCTTGTCCATGTTCCTGTTGTGAAGGTCGGTAAAGTGTTCTTCCAGCAACCTGACCGCCATCTTTACATCCGGACGCTTACCATTCATGCGATACAGTTGGATCAGTAAACATTCCTTAATGTTTCTGGCTCCAATTCCCACAGGATCCAGTTGTTGTACCTTTTCAAGGATCAGTTCAATTTCTAATGCCTCCACCCACTTATTTTGTTTAAAAGAAATATCCTCTGCCAGGTTCTGAAGATTTTGCTCCATCAGTCCACAGTCATTCAATGAATCAATGATGAATTCGGCCAATTCAATTTCTCTTTCATTATCAGTGGTAAGCTTGTACTGGTCCTTGAGTGATTTTCGATAGTCATAAGTACCTACAACAGGCCTTTCTGGCACTTTATCGTTATGCAGGTAATTATTATATTCTGTTTTGTAGTCAGGAATATCATCATATCCGTATTCCTCCCAGTCCTGGTAATCCTGAACAGAATCCTTATTGAATTTATCTACTACAGGTTCAAATTCATTTTTCTGATCTTCCAGTAAAGGATTTTCTTCAATCTCCTGTTGAATGCGTTGTTCTAGTTCCAACGTGTTCAGGTGAAAAAAATTAAGTAACTGTATTTGCTGAGGTAAAATCTTCAATCGTTGCTTCTGAGCTAACCGCTGATTGATCATGGTGGTGATTTGGCGTATACTTATAAGACAAGTGTAGCACCAAAATGTTTTGAATCAATATATAGTCTTATAATATTGATAATCAAGAATTAAAGGAAAAAAGAAAAATCAAGTACAGCAATTTT
>JANLYU010000431.1:0-5022 GCA_031365785.1 Flavisolibacter sp.
GGTAAAAGTGATGATTGTTCCGGGATCTCAACAGGTAGCAGCACAAGCCAGCGCGGAAGGACTCAATGATATTTTCGTGGAAGCCGGTTTTGAAATCAGGCAGGCTGGCTGCAGTGCCTGTCTCGGGATGAATGAAGATAAAATACCGGCGGGAGAATATTGTATTTCCACCAGCAACAGAAATTTCGAAGGTCGGCAGGGAGCAGGAGCAAGAACCCTGCTGGCTAGTCCACTCACTGCCGCCGCAGCGGCCATTACAGGCGTTGTGACAGATGTTCGTGAATTAGTGCCGTTGTCTACTTTGGAAATTTTATCTAATCATTCATGAACCTACCGAATATTAATTCAACAGAAATTCAGCCCGTTTCTCCATTCAGGGGTTCCGGAGTAATACAGTCAGGTTTCGTACCGCTGCCTATGGAAAACGTGGATACAGACCAGATCATTCCCGCCCGTTTTCTGAAAGCTACAACCAAGCAGGGGTTTGGTAAGAACCTTTTCCGCGACTGGCGTTACGAACAGGATGATGAAACCAGACCCAAGAAAGATTTTGTGTTGAATGATCCCCGCTACTCAGGAACCATTTTAGTAGCCGGTAAAAACTTTGGGTGTGGTTCTTCTAGAGAACATGCTGCGTGGTCGCTGCTGGATTATGGATTCAGGGTCGTCGTGTCCAGTTTTTTTGCAGACATTTTTAAAAATAATGTACTGAACAATGGCGTTCTACCCATTCAGGTAAGTGAAGAATTTTTGCAGGAGATCTTCCTGCTTGGCCATGATGCCACACTTACCGTAAACCTGCAACAGCAAACCCTTACTCTGGATGCTACGGGTACATTTGAAAATTTTCAGATCAATCATTATAAGAAAACATGTTTATTGAATGGCTACGATGATATTGACTTTTTAATCAGTATCAAAAGTGATATAGAGGCCTTCGAAAAACAAAAGGTTTGACATATGAAAAAAAATATTGCGGTCATACTGGGTGATGGGATCGGACCTGAGGTTACCCGTCAGTCACTCAAAGTGCTTGATGCAGTGGGAGAACAATTCAACCATCAGTTTCATTACCAGTATGGTTTGATGGGAGCCTCTGCGATTGACAAAACCGGGAACCCTCTGCCTGATGAAACTTTGGAGATCTGCCTGGAAAGCGACGCGATCCTTTTCGGAGCGATCGGTGATCCTAAATATGATAATGATCCTACCGCAAAAGTGCGCCCGGAACAGGGATTGTTGAAACTGAGACAATCACTGCAACTATTTGCAAACATCCGTCCGGTAAGCACCTATCCTTCCCTGCATTTTCTTTCGCCGCTCAAAAGCCAGCAATTGGAAGGTGTTGATTTTATTATATTCCGTGAGCTGACTGGTGGAATTTATTTTGGAAAAAAAGAAGTGAATGAGGATTACACCAGGGCTTCTGACCTTTGTGTGTATACAAGGGAAGAAATTGAAAGGATCTCTCACCTGGCTTTCCGTGCCGCTCAGCAACGAAGAAAAAAATTGACGCTTGTAGACAAGGCCAATGTACTGGAAACTTCGAGGCTATGGAGAAAAGTGGTGAAGGAAATTGCGGTCTCTTACCCAGACGTAGCCGTGGATTATCTTTTTGTTGATAATGCCGCCATGCAAATCATTATCAATCCAAAACAATTTGATGTGGTCCTCACGGAAAATATGTTTGGTGATATCATCAGTGATGAAGCCAGTGTGATCAGTGGCTCACTGGGTATGCTTCCATCTGCTTCTGTAGGAACCAAATCAGCACTTTTTGAACCGATTCATGGATCTTATCCTTCAGCAGCAGGGAAAGACATTGCCAATCCCCTTGGTTCCATACTTTCTGCAGCCATGATGCTTGATCATTTTAATATGAAACGCGAAGCAACACTGGTACGCGCTGCAGTTCAATGGACACTGGATGCACGTTTTGTAACCAGTGATATTGATCCGGTGAATTATTATTTTACCTCAACACTGGGAGATTTAATCAGTGATTATATCATCAATGGAATACCTGCCGACATCAACGCGAAAAATATTGAACTGAGAAAATCCACACTCATCTGATGCCGGCATTGTCCAGGAGGTAAGACTTCAAATGCGCAAATCCAGCAGGCATATGAATCATTTGTTTTGTTTTTAAAAGTACATCCTGAATTGCGGTAGGGAGCTCCACCTTGCCCTCTATAACAGGTTCTACCACATCATAAAATTTAACCGGGTGAGCGGTTTCAAGAAAATATCCCTTTTGCTCTGGATGATCACGCAGATACAATTCCAGCGCCCTGAAACCTACAGCTCCGTGCGGATCAGGAAGATAGCCATATTGATGATACAGTGTTTTGATAGTGTCGCGGGTAGCTTCCTCTGAAATACTATAGCTAGTCATAATTTTTTTTAAAGAAGACGCGTCTTTACCAAATAAATGCAACACCCTGATAAAATTACTAGGATCTCCTACGTCCATGGCATTGGATATAGTTGTAAAAGAGGGATGGGGTTCATACCTGCCATTTTTAAAAAACCTGAGCACCACATCGTTGGCGTTGCAGGCAGCAATGAAATGACGCACCGGTAAACCTCCACGGAAGGCCATCAGCCCCGCGCAAATATTTCCAAAATTTCCACTCGGCACCGATACCACAGGTGGAGCTTTTTTATTTTCCCATTGCTGAAAGGCGAAAAAATAATAAAACTGTTGCGGCAGCCACCGCGCCACATTGATGGAGTTGGCTGAAGTAAGATGGAGCTTCGCCTGGAGGTCTTTGTCATGGAAAGCCTGTTTCACCATTTGCTGGCAGTCGTCAAAGGTGCCTTTGACTTCAAGCGCCCTTACATTTTGACCCAGTGTTGTCAGTTGCATTTCCTGGATCGAACTTACTTTACCGGAAGGGTAAAGAATTACCACCTCCACATTTTTCATACCGTAAAATGCATGGGCTACAGCACCTCCCGTATCACCGGAAGTAGCTACCAGCACTGTGATCTTATGAGAACGGTCGCCTGTAAAATAGTCAAGGCAGCGACTCATAAAACGCGCCCCCACATCCTTGAAAGCAAGCGTGGGACCATGAAACAATTCCAGGGCAGAAATGGAATCTGTTACCGGTATCAATGGAAAATCAAAATAAATAGTTTCTGCTACCATCTTCTCAAGAATATTATCAGGGATGGTGTTCCCCACAAAGGGTCGGATCACCTGCATTCCTATTTCAACTTTGTTCAATTGGTCCAGCGACTCCATAAATCCTTTCGGTAACTGAGGTATGGTGTGTGGAAAGAAAAGGCCTTTATCAGCCGGCTGCCCCTGCAGCGTAGCCTCCCTGAAGTCAACCTGTACAGATGTATTATTGGTGCTGTAATAATGCATGTAATTAATTGTTATCGGTGACGATACAGCCCGTTTCATTAATCGTGGTAACATACACCTCATGGTCAAGACCGATTTGGGTATATACCTCTTTCATGATATCCCTGATGGAGTTGGCAATAGAGGCGTCGGTGCTGAGCATAAATACGGATGGCCCTGATCCGGAAATACCTCCTCCCAAGGCACCCGCTTCCATACACCTTTTCTTGATGGTATCGAATCCAGGGATCAAAATGCTTCGAATGGGTTCAATGATCACGTCTTCGAGTGATCGGCTGATGAGCGCATGGTCCTGCTGGATCAAACCGGCTACCAGTCCGGCAATATTTCCCCATTGCCTGATGGCATCTTTCAGCTGTACTTCCTTTCTTAATATTTGCCGCGCATCAGCAGTTTTAATTTCAATCTGGGGGTGAATAACGGTTACCAATAAACGCGGCGCGGGGATTTGAATGATATCAAGTGGGAAGATGGAACGGATCAGGGTGATGCCGCCGTATATGGCCGGCGCTACATTATCCGCATGCTTTACGCCGGAGGCCACTTTTTCGCCAAACATCGCGAAGCGAACCAGGTCTTCTTTTGAAAAAATATTTCCCAGTAAATGATTCGCTGCTACTACCGCTCCGGCAGCACTGGCGGCACTGGAGCCCAACCCGCTCCCGGGCTTGATATTCTTTCTGATCGTTACTTCAAATCCTATGGGTTCCGGGACGCTGTGTATGATCTCAAGCAGGGGAGCACCTGCCGTGTTCTGGTGCGGGTCGTCAGACAATGCATAATGATCATGATGATGAAGGATCACTTTCCTTTCATTCAACAGGCCTACTTCCATGATATCATATGGATCATGAAGACACATGCCCAGAACATCAAACCCACAAACCAGGTTGGCCACAGTGGCGGGTGTTTGAACGGTTACTTTTTTCATGTTAAATTCTGGCTGCCCTGATGATATCAGCAAAAACTCCTGAAGCGGTTACTTCCGCCCCCGCACCCGCTCCTTTCACCACCATCGGCTGGTCTACATAACGGTCTGTATAAAATAAAACAATATTATCCTTTCCGTATAACCTGTAAAAATCATGCTGTGGATCAATGTGCCTGAGCCCCACTTCAGCTTTTCCATTTTCAAAAGACGCTACAAATTTTAATATTTTACCTTCTTTTTGTGCAGCATCAAATAGTTTTTTGAAATCGGACTCACGGCGTTTCATTTCCCTGTAAAAATCTTCCACGGAGCCCTGCATGCAGGATTCAGGAAGGAAACTATGGTTGGTAATGTCATCCATCTCCAACATTTCCCCCGATTCCCTTGCCAGAATCATAATCTTCCTCATTACATCTGTTCCGCTCAGGTCGAGGCGTGGATCAGGTTCCGTATAGCCTTCCTCCTGCGCCTGCTTCACAATTTCTGAAAAACTTTTTTCGCCATTATAATGATTGAACACATAATTCAGTGTACCACTGAGCACGGCTTCTATTTTGGTGATCCGGTCACCACTTCGCATCAGGTCATTCAATGTACCAATTATCGGCAGACTGGCACCCACGTTCGTTTCAAAAAGAAAGGAAGCATTAAAATCACGAGACAGATCCTTCAATTTCCTGTAATGAGCATAAGGGGAGGAGCAGGCAATTTT
>JANLYU010000447.1:0-3146 GCA_031365785.1 Flavisolibacter sp.
ACCAGCAGCCCTTTTATGGAACCAAAGTGCGAAATTTTTCTCCCACCCCTTACCTGTTCATGCTTCTGATCATGGTGCCGCTGGTATCCGCAGCCTCTACCCAACCCGATTTCCTAGCTATGTATCCCAAACTAAAAAATATTGCTTTTCTGAAAAATGACTCGAACAGCGGATGGTTCAAATTTTTATATGAAATATCTTATGGTTCTGATTTTATTTCTATTGAATTATTTTTTCGGGGCTTCCTGGTTCTAGCCTTTGCCAAATGGTTTGGAAAAGATGCCATCCTGCCTATGGCCCTATTTTATTGTACCATACATTTTGGCAAGCCCCTCGGTGAATGCATCAGTTCCTTTTTCGGAGGTTTGATCCTTGGGGTGGTTACTTATCATACCCGTACTATCCTTGGTGGACTAATGGTGCACCTCGGCATCGCGTGGATGATGGAATTGGGAGGATACTTCGGAAACCTGTGGCAGTCTGGATAGGGATGATTGTAGGAGAATGGGTAATTGGATGTGTGCGTATCATATTTTTTCAATCTTTTTAGAATTTCCATTGCTGCACTTAAATCCCTAATTCCTTTCTACCTTCCGGCGCAATATGAAAGTATCCGGAAAGCATTACAGAACTATATGGTTGGATGAAAAGGACCCGCGCGAAGTTTCTATCATTGATCAACACTTCCTCCCTCACCGTTTTGTAGTAAAAAAACTGGTTTCAGTGGATGATCTATTTCATGCGATCCGGGACATGCAAGTAAGGGGTGCGGGCCTCATAGGTGCAACAGCTGCATATGGGATGTACCTGGCCGTATTGGAAGCAACCACCAAAAATAAACCCGAAGAATATATTTTAGAAGCCTCCAAAAAGCTTTTGTCTTCCCGCCCTACCGCTGTTAACCTTTCCTGGGCTGTGAACAGACAGATGAAAGCGATTGAAGCGGCTTCCAGTTTACACGAAAAGTTAGTAGTCGCCACACAAACCGCTGCAGAGATTGCCAATGAAGATGCAGAACATTGCAGGCAGATTGGTTTACATGGCATTCGTTTAATTGAGGAAATCAGTCAGAAAAAAAATGGACAGGTAGTCAACATTCTCACCCATTGCAACGCCGGATGGCTGGCATTTGTTGATTATGGTTCCGCTACAGCACCCATTTATGAAGCACATGCCCGGGGAATTAAAATACATGTTTGGGTGGATGAAACTAGGCCACGGAACCAGGGAGCCAGCCTCACTGCATGGGAATTTATGGAACAGGAAATTCCACACACCGTGATCGCCGATAATACCGGGGGCCATTTGATGCAGCATGGCATGGTAGACTTGGTCATCACGGGTGCGGACCGTGTTACAAGAAGAGGTGACGCAGCAAACAAAATCGGCACCTATCTAAAAGCCCTCGCTGCATTTGACAATAATATACCCTTTTATGTAGCACTGCCATCCTCCACTTTCGACTGGAATATCAGTGATGGTCTACAAGAAATAGAAATAGAGGTAAGAAGTGGCGATGAAGTGAAATACATTTCAGGACTATGCGAAGACGAGATGAAAACTATTTTGGTCACTCCACTAAGCAGTCCGGCACTGAATTATGGATTTGATGTAACACCTGCCAGGCTGATTACCGGCTTGATTACAGAACGTGGCATATGTGCGGCTGAGGAGAATCTTATTCAAGAACTTTTCAAAGACCATGAAAATAGTAGGTAGCAGGACCTATTATATTATTGCAAATTCTTAAATTAGATAGAGTTTAATCACTCTTTATATAGGTAAATAGAATCCTTTCTTACTAAATTAAGCTTCAAACCTACCTCTTAAAAGTTCTGTATATGTATAAAATAAATGAAATTGCTCCGGATGTATTTCGCATCTCAGTTTATGTACCTGACATTCAATTGCAATTCAACCACTTTTTAATCAAAGACGATGAACCATTGCTGTATCATGCAGGTTTGAAACAGATGTTTCCGATTTTACTAGAAGCAGTAACTACATTGTTGAACCCTGCAACCATACGATGGATAGGCTTCAGCCATTTTGAAGTGGATGAATGCGGTGCACTGAATGAATGGCTCCAGCAAGCTCCAAATGCCAAGGCCATTTGCAGCGAGGCAGGGGCCATTGTTAATATGGCAGATTTCGCCGTCAGACCCGCACTTGCTATGAAAAGCGGTGAAACACTAATCACTGGTAAACGTAAATACCGCTTTATCCGAACACCGCATTTGCCCCATGGCTGGGATGCTGGGGTGTTATTTGAAGAAACCGAAAGGACATTACTTTGCTCAGATTTATTTCATCAAAACGGAGAAGTTGCAGCTATTACAGATAAAGACATTTTGGAGGCACACCGTTCTTCGATGGAATTTTTTCAAGCTGGTCCCCTAATGGATTATACCCCTTATAATCATAAAACCAAAGCTCTTCTTTATGAACTGGCAGCGTTACATCCCAAGACACTTGCAACAATGCATGGGTCATCATTTTTTGGGAATTGCTCCAAAGCACTGACAGACCTTGATGTGGTAATGAAAGAAATATGGGGGGCACCTAAGAATAGTCTTAGTATGCTGTAAAATTTATTTTGATTGCTAAAGCAACATTTTAATTAATGGACCTTTCACATTGTTCATAAAATATGGATGAAAAAAATTATATAGATAAGAGTTCGCCTAAAAGTCCAAAAAAACATGGAATGAAAGGAAATCCTACTGAAAACATCGGTTCTGAAACTACAAGTCCAGAAACTCTGCAAGCTCCTACACCAAATATTGAAGTGCATCACCATCACCACACCCACCATAAAAGAAAATCTTTTGTGGAGTATTTTTTTGAATTTTTAATGGTCTTTCTGGCTGTCACCGCAGGATTTATCGCAGAGAATATCCGTGAGCACTATGTGGAAAATCAAAGAGAGAAAGAATATATTCATTCCGTTTCCGAGGATTTAACACAAGACATATTTACCCTGGACAGCATCATAAAAGTTCGCAAGAATAAAGATATCATGCTGGATTCCTTACTTTACCTGTTGAACACCGGAGATCCGAATCAACATGGGAACGATATTTACTATTATGCCAGGTGGGCACCCCGCACCTACCGGTTTTACAGCCACGACCGAACCATCCTCG
>JANLYU010000480.1:0-3442 GCA_031365785.1 Flavisolibacter sp.
CCACTGATATTTGCCGACGTGGAAACCAATGGTTTCCTCAATCTTTTTACCAGGTGCCGGCAAAATTCATCGTGTACGATTCTGATGGCAATGGAACCTTCTTCCCCTAAAAGATTGGAAGGAAGGCCCAGGGCGTTTTCAAAGATGATCGTGGTGGGCCTTGTTTGTTGCTGCATGAAAGCAAATACAGCAGGATCAGGTGCCGCTACATATTTCATCACTTCCCTTTCCTGAGCTACCAGGATGATCATGGCTTTACGATCATCTCTTTTTTTGAGTGCATATATCTTTTTAATAGCATCAGCATTAGTAGCGTCACAGCCAATGCCCCACACCGTATCAGTAGGATATAAAATGATACCCCCGTTGCGCAGCACTTCAAGTGCATGTTCCACTTCTTTATCGAAAAAAGATGGAGGTATCACGACAAATGGTTGATTACAGTTTCAATGATAGCAGATGAATGGAGCCGTTCCAGGCATTGTGGCGTAGCATACCGGGAACAAATATTTTTTTCACAGGGCTCGCAGGAAAGTTCTCCCAATCTTATGATCGTTCGTTTCGCCACATTGAAAGGCGCGGTTTTATTTTCATTGCCGGCACCAAACAACACCACCGTATGCGTACCGAGTGCGTTGGCTAAATGCGCGGGACCGGAGTCCGTAGTCAACATGACCTGTGCTCCTGCCAGTATCGATGCCAGTTGTCTGAGGGATGTTTGTCCGGCTGCATTTTCAATATGTGTTGTGTTTCCCATCTGACTCAAAACTTTCTCTACCAGCTCCCTCTCGCGGGGTGCTCCTATCATAATGATTTTCCTATCCGTCCTCTCACGAAGGAGGGTCAATAATTCCACTGCTTTTGTCACAGTGAGTCTTCTGGAAGAAGCTTCTGAATTGATATTTACCACCATATAATCCTCACGTGGTTGTTGGTGGTGCAGAGAAACATCAGCAGGAACGGAAGCCATATGTGTAAAATATACCAGCAACTGGATGTATTCATGTACCCGGTGCAGGCCCATAGATTTTGGATATGCCTCTGTGAGTAATAACTGCCTAAGTTCTTTTCTGTATCCTATTCTCTTTACAGCTCCAGTGGCAGACGCCATGACAGCAGAGGAGAAGGAATCAGGAAGACAAAAAAACAGGTCATAATGCTCTGACTGGCGGATGTCTTTTCCAAACCGCACCAAACCTTTCATCCCTATATTGACTTCTTTGTCAAAAATATACTGGTGTATGGTGGGAGGGAAAAAAGGAAGGATTTCATGAATGCCTTTTTTTACAATGATGCTCACCTGGGCATTGGGAAAGAAATGCGGTATCTGGTTCAGGAAACCAACCGACATCACCAGATCACCGAGCCAATTTGGCAACCGAACCAGAATTTTCATGCGCAGTTACTATGTTTGCAAAAATTTCAGATGAAGTTAAGAGAGTCTGTTGAACAAGCATGGCAAAACCGCGAATTGCTATCTGATAAAAAGGTACAGGATGAGGTGCGTGCAGTCATCGAAGAGGTGGACAAAGGAAGGTTGCGGGTAGCGGAACAGGACGCGCAAACGCGTGAATGGAAAGTGAATGAATGGGTGAAGCAGGCCATCCTTTTATATTTTTCAATACAGCCCATGCAGACCTGGGAGGTGGCACCTTTTGAATTTTACGACAAAATGTTATTGAAAAAAAACTATAAAGAACTAGGCGTGCGCGCTGTTCCTCACGCGGTGGCACGCTACGGTGCGTACATTGCCCGGAACGTGGTGCTCATGCCTTCGTATGTAAATATCGGGGCGTATGTGGATGAAGGAACCATGGTGGATACATGGGCCACTGTGGGCAGCTGTGCGCAAATCGGGAAGCAGGTACACCTCAGTGGTGGTGTGGGCATTGGTGGGGTGCTGGAGCCGTTGCAGGCAGCACCGGTGATCATTGAAGACGGGTGTTTTATCGGGTCGAGGTGTATTGTTGTGGAAGGGGTGCGCGTGGAAAAAGAAGCAGTGCTGGGTGCGAATGTTGTACTGACACAATCCACTAAGATCATTGATGTCAGCGGCTCATCGCCTGTAGAAACAAAAGGTGTTGTGCCTTCGGGCAGTGTGGTAATCCCGGGGAGTTATATTAAAAAATTCCCTGCGGGTGAGTATAATGTCAGTTGCGCTTTGATCATAGGTAAACGCAAAGCCAGCACCGATCTAAAAACAAGTTTGAATGAAGCGTTGAGGGAGTTCAATGTGGCGGTTTGAATGTGGAGTGTTAAGTGTTGAGTGGGTACTGGGTGATGGGCACTGGGTACTAGGTACTGGGTAGCGATTTACCATCAGCAAATCCTTGTATGAAAATCCATAACTGACACTTAAAGACAGGTGTTAAGTGTTAAGCTTGCAGGCGGGCAGGCATAAAAAAATACATTGAAGATTTCTGTAAAACCAACACCCCGATCTACTTTCCTTTTTGGCTTTTCCGTTGCATTGACGGCGGCCATTCTTTTTTCCACCAAGGCCATTATTGTCAAAAAAGCATTTGCCAATCTTCATGCAGACCCGGTATCCCTGCTGGCCCTGCGCATGCTTTTTGCGCTTCCTTTTTACCTCATCGCGGCCTTTGTTGTGAGTTCGAAGGAAGGCAACCGGAGAATGAACCGGAAAGAATGGGGCTTCACCATCCTTCTTGGTTTATTTGGTTATTACCTCAGCAGTTTATTTGATTTTATCGGCCTGCAGTATATTTCTGCGGGACTGGAACGGCTGATACTTTTTCTCTATCCAAGTTTTGTAGTGCTGATCAATGTTTTTGTTTTCAGGGAAAAAATCCACCGCAACCAGGCGGTGGCCTTGTTACTTACTTATGTGGGAATTGGCATTGCCTATGCGGGCGAGTTGAAGATGGATGCCGGTAATCCGATGTTCACTATTGGCACCCTGCTGATTTTTTTATGTTCGATCACCTATGCCATATTTATTGCTGGAAGCGGTAAGATGGTGCAGAAAATAGGTGCAGCCAAATTCACGGCTTATGCCATGCTCTCCGCCGTGGCCGGTGTGCTCACGCACTATGCCGTGGTGAATGTTTTCACTCACGACCGAATGTTGCAGGATCGCGCTGGTATCAGTATGGATAATCAACTTTGGCATTATGGACTTTTGCTGGCCATTGTAGCCACGGTGCTGCCTACTTTTCTTATTTCTTTTGCCATGAAAAAGATCGGTGCCAGCAATGTGGCGATAATTTCCAGTATTGGTCCGGTGTCTACCATTTTGCAGGCGCATTATTTTTTAGGAGAGCCAGTATTTGCCAGCCAGGTGATTGGCACCTGCCTGGTACTAAGTGGAGTATTGCTGCTCAGCTGGCGAAAGAAAATCGATCTATAGTTTCCGCATCCATCTTCCCGATCCCTTATATTTGCAGGCCTTAAAAGCACTGGCCCGGGTGGCGAAATTGGT
>JANLYU010000484.1:0-11948 GCA_031365785.1 Flavisolibacter sp.
GCACTGAATTCAATATCCGTGCAGGTTAGATTGCTGGTGACACCTGCAGGTGTGATGTTGAACCATGTAATACCATGATCTGTAGACCTGAAAAGTCCATAAGGTTGCGTTACTACTATAGTAGAAGCATTTTGTGCAACAAATACATTTCCCATTTGATCACAAACGATTTTACCACCTCGGTTGAGCCCTGTACTTGAGGGCAGCCTTACCCACGTAATTCCTGCGTCAATGGATTTCCAAATGCCGTTTCCATAGATTACTGTTGAGCCATACACTTGTGTTCCTGAAGCAAAATACATAATCGCCGGACTAGTAGGATCCTGGCAAATGGAACCAATGGTCATATTTTCCAGGTAGTCATTGATGGAAAACCAGTTGGGAACTGGTGAAAGGAAATTCGTGCATTTCCAGATGCCGCCTGTGGTACTTCCAAAAAATACCGTGTTACCTGTAGGATCATTCAAGGTGTCTACCAAGATGGCTGTTGTAAAACCACTGGTGGCATTTAGCCCGGCCCTTGTATTTCCATTACTAACACCAACACTGTCAGAGATGGGTCCTCTTTCAGTCCATGTCAAAGCATTTAAGTGCTGTTCGCGGTGCATCTTCTTTACCTGCCGGATTGATTTCCCTGCGGCATACAGTCTTTCGTAAGGCACGTATCCCAGTGAAAGGTCTTTTGTTTTTTCAAATTCAAGGCTGTCAACTTGCTTCGGTCCATCGTATTCGTCATTCTCACCTGTTGTATTTTCAACAGGCATATTGCCTGAAAGTGGTTGGCGTTGGCAGGTATAAAAAAAGCATGCGCAGAATAGCAGGCATGCTACGAAAAAAAGTGACTTTTTCATTTGAGGCAGTTTTGGTCTTTAGAAGTTACGCCAAATTATGCTACTTCTAATCCCTTTTAATTTACCTCACCACCGGGCACAAAAAAGCCCTGAAAACAGGGCGCCAATCAACTTATTCCATTACCACTTCTCCACTTCTTCATTGGGAGAAGCTGTAGGAGCCGGAACCTCCGCTTCAGGGGTTTCCCCACTCATCTCTTTTTCAACCCCATTGCTTCCGCTTTCCATTCCATTTACCTGGACTTCCTCCTGATAAGGTTCTCCTTCCTGCTCATCGTGATTGAAAGCATCAAAATCAAAATCAGGCATCAACTGTGTTTTCACATGGTCTACTGCCTCGCCGAGTGCCTTGATAAATTTATTAAAGTCTTCCTTGTACAGGAAAATTTTGTGTCTGTCATATCCATTATCATTGAAGCGTTTCCGGCTTTCCGTGATCGTTAGGTAGTAATCATTTCCACGGGTAGCCCTAACATCAAAAAAATACGTCCTTCTTTTGCCGGCACGTATCCGTTTGCTGTAAATGGTTTCCATTTTCTTTTCGTTGTTGTCGTACGCCACAGTAGTAGGTTTTACAGTTAAATGAATCGTCTTGGTAGTAATGCTTACAAATATAATTATGTTTTCTCAACAGCCAAATTTGCATCATCCGGGTGGTCAGGTTCCTCTTTTTGTTGCCGCTGAAACATTTCAAAATAGACCCCTTTTTTATCCATCAGTTCCTCGTGGCGACCTTCTTCAAGAATGATTCCTTCGTCCATCACGATGATTTTATCAAAGTTGAATAGGTTGAAGACCCTGTGGGTGATCAGAATGGAGGATTTATTTTTCAGGTATCGATTCAGATTGGAGATGATCTCCTTTTCTGTTCTGGCATCAACAGCGCTCAGGCAATCATCCATAATCAGGATCGGGGCCTCTTTCATCAAAGCCCTGGCAATGGCGATACGTTGTTTCTGTCCGCCGCTGAGCATCACTCCCCGCTCTCCTATTTCAGTAGCATAGGATTGTGGAAACTTTTCAATGTCCCGGGCAATGACCGATAATCCGGCCGCCTCCCTTACTTTTTCCAATTCCACCTCCGAAGTAGCAAAACCAATATTTTTTTCTATAGAATCGCTGAATAGGAATCCATCCTGCGGCACATAGCTAATCTGTTTTCTGAGTTGCTCGAGGGCAATCTGACGAATGTCAATGCCGTCAAAACTGATATGTCCGGCATCTGCATCAAACATGCGCATCAATAACTGGGCAACCGTAGTTTTTCCACTACCTGTCCTTCCGACAATGGCTACCTGTTGTCCGGGTAAAATATGCAGACTGAAATTTTTAACTGCGTGGACCCCCGTATGGGCATAGGTAAACTGAACGTGGTCCATTTTGATTTCTCCTTTCAGGAGCATACTCACCGGTGAAAGGCTATTGGAGATAGCAGGTTCGGTTTGCAAAAATTCATTTAATCTTTTTTGCGAAGCGGAAGCCCTTTGGATCATGCTGGCTGTCCAGCCGATGGCGGATACCGGAAACGTAAGCATATTGATGTAAATCACAAATTCAACAATAGTGGCCACACTGATCTCCCTATGACCATTGATATAATACATCCCGCCGATCATGATCGTCAATAAAGTGCTCAGTCCAATCAGGAAGGTCATGGAAGGAAAGTAAAGCGCTTCCACCCTTGCCAGGCTGGCTGCCTGTCTGCGATAGCTTTCACTTGTTTTTTCAAAATGCTCATAAATCGGCTTTTCCTGAACAAATGATTTAATCACCCGGATGCCGGAATAAGACTGCTGTGCATCTGTAGTTAAAGCACCCAAAACAGCCTGCAACGATTCGCTTTTTTTGTGAATGATGGTATTAACAAGGTAAATAGTAATGGCCAAAATCGGCAACGGTGCCAAAACATACAGTGTTAGTTCTGCTTCCCGGCGGAACATAAAAAATACACTCATGGAAATCAGGGTCACCAGGTTGATCAGGTACATGATAGCCGGACCGGTAAACATCCTGACACGGCTTACATCTTCAGCCATCCTGCTCATCAGGTCTCCAGTACTGTGTGTTTTGTAAAAGGTAGCGTCCAACTTCTGGTAGTGCTGAAAAACTTCATTTTTCTGGTCAAATTCTATATGCCTGCTCATCACGATAATGGTTTGCCGCATGAGGAACATGAAAAAGCCACGCAATAATGCCAGCACCAGGATGGAGACCCCACAAATGATGATGACCTGAAAAGTAGAAATCCGAAGAGCTTCGATATAGTGAATAAATTTCACCACTGAGATATCATAAGAAGGCATTCTGGTTTTGTGGTGATACCCGGGCAGGTTTTTAGATGCAAAATCAATGATGAACCCTGTGATCTGTGGTTGCAGCACGTTAAAATAGTTGGAGATAATAATGAAAATGGTTCCTATCCCCAGCCTCACACGGTATTTCCAAAAATATTTATTGAGGGCCCTTAGCTGTTTCAAATGACTATTTGAGGGGGCAAATGTAGGAATAGTTGTTGCTCAATACGTTTCATTTGACTTGCTATAAATAAAATTGTGTTCGTTACGCTCATGCTTCTGATAGCAACAACTAAATAATTAACTTCCCTACATGAATTCTGCAAAGGAATTGTTCCAGCAAAAACTGAATGGGAAATTCACCGACCTTTTTTTGCTGGAGAACTCGGATATACAATTGGCAGTGACCAATTACGGAGCCCGGATGGTGTCGTTGTTGCTTCCCGGAAAACATCAGAAAAAAGTGGATGTTGTGGTAGGTTTTGATTCTCTGGACCAATACCTGCAGGCTTCTGAAGTATACCACGGAGCCATTATTGGGCGTTACGCCAACCGTATTGCCCATGGAAAATTTTCTTTGCAGGGTGAAGACTACCAGCTGCCCATTAACCGATACCCACACCACCTCCATGGGGGGCCAAAAGGGTTTCATTCCAAAGTCTGGAACGTGGAAAATGTTAATACAAATACGATCACGCTTTCCTATTACTCCCCCGACCGTGAAGAAAACTATCCTGGAAACCTTCAGGTAAACCTGATTTTTTCAATTACCGGTAATCAGGAAGTGATCCTTGATTATAAGGCAACCACTGACAGGACCACCATTATCAACCTCACGAGCCATCCTTTTTTTAACCTTAATGGTCAGGGAACCGGATCTATCCTTAACCATTTATTGGAGATCTCTTCTGACCATTTTAACCCGATTAACCAAACACTCATTCCGATTGGGACTCAGGCTGTTGACAATAGCCCCTTTGATTTCAGAAAATCTCACAGAATAGGTGAAAGAATTAACGATGACCACCAACAACTCCTCTATGCGGGGGGATATGACCACAATTTCATTTTGCAAGGAACCGGGTTCAGGTCCGCGGCCAGGGCTTCCGGGGATGTCAGTGGAATCTCCATGGAAGTTCTGACCGACCAGCCTGGCATGCAACTGTATTCCGGCAATTTTATGAAGGGAGAAAATACTATAAAGAATGGCTTCCGGGATGCCTTCAGAACGGCTTTTTGTCTGGAAACCCAGCATTTTCCCGACGCACCCAACCACCCTGACTTTCCATCTGTAGTTCTCCAGCCCGGAGAAATATTCAGCACCCGCACGATGTACCGTTTCTTTCCTGGCTAGTAATCGCAACAGGTCCGCCGGTTGTTGAATTGATGGAATTCAAAAATAAATGTGTTTCACTTCGTGGAGACATCTTAAATAGGTGGAACCTTCATCTTTCATAATGGAGACTTCACCGATGAATTACAATTTTAACCGAATAGAAAGTTGCAAAATTTATCTTTTGCAGTTATTTTGAGTCATAATATTCTATTCAAATTTATACCCCTTAAAATCTAATACCTATCCTGTATGTTTTCCCCAAAAGCTTCCGTACCATTTACAGAACATGATCATGAATTAGCTTACCGCTGGCCGCAGTCAAAAGCACAAGAATGGTTTGATAAAAATGGCTGGGTAGTTGGATGTAATTACATCCCCAGCAATGCCATCAATCAACTGGAGATGTGGCAGGAAGAAAGTTTTTCTCCGGAATTGATCGATAAAGAACTGGGATGGGCACAAGGTCTCGGCTTTAATACTATCCGTGTTTTCCTGCACCAGTTGCCCTGGCAACAAAATCCAAAGGGTTTTTTATCCCGGGTGGACCAGTTTTTGGGTATTGCCGAAAAACATGGTATCCGCACCATGCTGGTTTTGTTTGATTCTGTATGGGACCCATTTCCCAAATTGGGAAAACAACCTGAACCCAGGCATAATGTGCACAATTCAGGCTGGGTGCAATGCCCCGGGTACGATGTTTTAAACGATCCCAACCGCTACGATGACCTCCACGACTATGTTCATGGGATTGTAACCCGATTCAAAAATGATGAAAGGGTTTTGATCTGGGACCTCTTCAATGAGCCGGATAATATGAATATCACCTCTTACAAGGATGATGATTATGCAGCCCATAAAGCTGAACTGTCGATGTTACTCCTGAAAAAAACGATCAACTGGGTGCGAGTCATCAACCCTACTCAGCCAATCACCATGGCTCCCTGGAAAGAAGACTGGAGTTCTGATGATGTATTGACAGCTTTGGATAATTATATGTTTACCCATTCAGACGTCATCAGTTTTCATTGTTACGAGGATAAATTGAATATTGAAAAAAGGATCCAGACCCTTCAAAGGTTTGGCAGGCCTATGATGTGTACGGAATATATGGCGAGGCCATTTGGAAGTACTTTTAAAGACATTCTGCCTATCCTTAAAAAATACCAGGTAGGTGCGTACAACTGGGGATTTGTGGCCGGTAAAACACAAACCCATTGCCCATGGGATTCCTGGAGTACGGTGTACGAGCAGGAACCTGAATTGTGGTTTCATGATATTTTCCGGGAAAATGGTGAAGCATACAAGCCCGAAGAAATTGTGTTCCTCAAGGAAATAACAAAAGTTAGAAAGCATCAATATGTAAGGGTTGCCTGACCTGATGATTCAATAGAAAGCACTTCTCCACAGAAGTGCTTTTTTTTTGTTCAAAAATTTTATACAAATGATGTAAATATGGAATATGGTTTGTTATTTTACGATTATAGAATTGCTGGCCATCCATGAAAAATTTAGTTGAGGTAAAATCTTCCAGGTTCGGGAAAGGAGTGTATGCTACAACAAACATAAGAGCAGGTTCCTTATTGTACAGGATACCCCTGAATAATGAATTTGACTTTTCTAAAACTGTGCTTATGAAGCACAAAGAAAGTCATGCATTTCAAATTGATTTAGACCGGTATGTTCTATGTGAACCTCCTTTCCTTTATGTAAATCATTCCTGCCAGCCAAATTGCGGAATTCATTCCAACTTTGAATTATTGGCACTAACGGAAATTCAAAAAGGGGATGAGTTGTTTTGGGATTATTCCACCTCCATGTTGGAAAGACACTGGACCATGAAGTGTGAATGCAGGGAAATCAATTGCAGACATATTGTAACTGATTTTGACCTTCTTCCCGAAAACATCCAAACCAAATATCTCGAAAACAATATCGTACTTCCCTATATTGTTCAATACCTACAACAACAACTTTCTAAGACCGGATAAGTTGCCTGAATGATTGAGTATGAATTTCTACAATTGATTTTGAGGGTATAAATATAAGTATAAAATCAAAAAGAAAAATTGCTGGCATTAATTTAGCAATTGTAGTGGCATGATTAAAAATATCGAAGAAGTTTCTTGTGCCTTCCTTAAAGAAATTGACCTGGTTTGTTTTTCCCATCTTCGCTGGGGTTTTGTTTTCCAGAGGCCCAATCATCTTTTAACCCGTTTTTCGAAACATCAACGGGTTTTTTTTATTGAAGAGCCCATCTTTCATGATGGAGAAGAAAAACTTCATATTGAAAATTTCAATGAACATCTCTATGTAGTAACACCTTATATACAAGGGGGTTTATCTGAAAATGAACTGATCAATAAACAGAAAAAAATCATTTCCAATTTTCTTTCAGATATGCATGTGAACCGGTTTTTCAGCTGGTATTACACACCCATGGCAATGCCATTTACAGAACACCTCACTCCCGAAATGGTGATTTATGATTGTATGGATGAACTTTCGGCATTTAAATTTGCTCCGCCTCAATTAACCATATTGGAGAAAAAATTATTCAGCAAAGCTGATATTGTTTTCACTGGGGGCAATAGTATCTACGAATCAAAAAAGAACCAACACCATAATATTCATTCTTTTCCAAGCAGCATAGACAAACATCACTTTGGCTTAGCCAGAACCATTACATCTGATCCGCATGACCAGGAACAAATTTCCCATCCGCGTTTTGGATTTTTTGGTGTGGTTGATGAACGCTTTGATATCGAATTACTAAATCAGGTGGCGAAAGCCAAACCAGACTGGCAGTTCATTATTTTAGGACCCATTGTCAAAATAGATCCGGCATCCCTTCCGCATTATGAAAATGTGCACTATCTGGGAGGAAAAAAATATGAGGAACTTCCTTCGTATATTGCAGGCTGGGATATCGCACTGGTGTTGTTCGCCATGAATGAATCCACCCGTTATATCAGCCCAACCAAAACTCCTGAATACCTGGCTGCCGGCAAACCAGTCATTTCCACACCCATCAGGGATGTAGTTACACCATACGGAGATCATAAACTAGTCCATATAGTTTCTAATGCCGATGAGTTCATTCAGGCTGCAGAAAAAGAACTGGAGAAAAAGAGAAAGTCTTCCTGGCTCAAAAAAGTTGATAACTTTTTGATGTATCATTCCTGGGACAGGACGTGGGGTCAAATGGTTCGCCAAATTGAAGAAACTTTTATTCTAAACGGAAAAACAAAAACAAAGGAGCAACGCTATGTTTGATTATTTGATTGTAGGTGCCGGATTTGCCGGTAGCGTTTTGGCAGAAAGATTAGCTACCCAAACCAACAAAAAAATACTGATCATTGATAAGAGGGAGCACATTGGAGGGAATGCCTATGATTATTATAATAATGATGGCATTCTTATTCATAAATACGGTCCCCATATTTTTCATACCAATTCAAAAGAAGTGTTTGAATACCTGGGTAAATTCACCCCCTGGCGTCCGTATGAACATAAAGTTCTTGGCAGTGTAGACGGGCAGTTGGTTCCTATTCCTATTAATCTCAATACAATCAATCAACTTTACGGACTTCAGTTAAACAGTTCTGAAGTGGAAACTTTTTTTGCAGCAAGGGCGGAGAAAGTTGCAGGAGTAAAAACTTCCGAAGATGTAGTAGTCAGTAAAGTGGGCAGAGAACTATACGAAAAATTTTTTCGTGGGTATACCCGAAAAATGTGGGATCTGGATCCTTCTGAACTGGATGCCAGTGTGACTGCAAGGGTTCCTACACGTACGAACCGAGATGACCGATATTTTACTGATACTTACCAGGCCATGCCATTATATGGATATACACAGATGTTTCAAAATATGCTGTCTCATCCAAATATTAAGGTGATGCTCAATACAGATTATAAGGAGATCATTGACTTCATCCCTTACAAAAACCTGATCTTTTCAGGACCGGTCGATGAATATTTTAATTACTGTTATGGTAAGCTCCCCTACCGTTCACTTGAATTCAAATTCGAAACAGTAGACCAAGAAGTATTTCAGCCAACAGGAACCGTGAATTATCCGAATGATCAGCTCTATACCAGAATCACAGATTTTAAATATCTTACTGGACAAAAACATACAAAAACGGCGATTGTATACGAATACCCTAAGGCGGAAGGAGATCCTTATTATCCAGTTCCCCGACCTGAAAATGCAGAGTTATATAAAAAATACCAGCAGTTGGCTTCCTCTATGACCAATACGTATTTCGTAGGCCGACTGGCTACGTACAAATATTATAATATGGATCAAGTAGTAGCACAGGCATTAACCACATTTAAAAAAATAATGCAAGGGCAACCTGAAACATATATCAATGGACAAACCATTTTACAATCCTGAAATCTGGGGCGGCATTGAATGTACCATCAATAGGGTAAACCAACATTTTTTTGACCAGTTACAATATGCAGGGCATTATGACCGGAAGGGTGATTTATGTGCTATTGCCCAACTGGGCATTAAAAAAATAAGGTATCCTATCCTTTGGGAAAAACATCAGCCTGAATCTGATACTCAAATCGACTGGAGTTGGACGCAACAACAATTACAAACGCTTCGCGACTATAAAATTAATGTCATCGCAGGCCTTGTTCATCATGGCAGCGGACCCTCTTTTACCAAATTATCAGACAAAAATTTTCCAAATTTACTAGCCTCCTATGCAGGAGAGGTGGCCAGGCAATTTCCCTGGATCGAATACTACACACCAGTTAATGAACCATTGACCACTGCAAGGTTCAGCGGGTTGTATGGCATTTGGTTCCCGCATCATAAAAATGCCAGGTGTTTCATGCAAATGTTGCTTCATCAATTAAAAGGGGTGGTGCTTTCTATGCAGGAGATCAGGAAAGTTAATCCCAATGCAAAGCTGGTTCAAACAGAAGATCTTGGTAAAACTTACAGTACACCCAAACTAGCCTACCAGGCAAAATTTGAAAATGAAAGAAGGTGGCTAACCTATGATATACTGTGTGGCAAGTTTGCACCGGGTCACAGGCTTTGGAAGTTTTTTCAAAAACTTTCTATTCCGGTAGAAGAATATGAATTCTTCATGCAACATCCCTGCGTACCTGATATATTCGGATTCAATCATTATTTAACTTCGGAAAGGTACCTGGATGACCGTATGTATCTTTATCCTGATCATACTCATGGGGGAAACAAACGCCATCATTATGCGGATGTGGAAGCTGTGAGGGTGCAACTGGATGAAAAGACAGGACTGGAAACATTGCTTCTGGAAGCCTGGGAAAGATACCATCAGCCTATTGCTATTACTGAGGTGCACCTGCACTGCCACCGCGAAGAACAGCTTCGTTGGTTCAAGGAAGTCTGGGAAACTGGTAAAAGACTTTTAGAACAAAAGGTAGACCTCAGGGCGATTACTTCCTGGGCGCTGCTGGGTTCCTATGGATGGAATCAACTTTTGACCCAACCCAAGGGAAGTTATGAACCTGGTGCCTTTGATCTCAGGAGTGGACATCCCCGCCCTACTGCACTTGCTAACTTTATTTCAACAACTGCTAAGGATCAAGTCTGTGAACATCACTTATCGGAAGAAAAAGGATGGTGGAAGAGAAGTACCAGGTTGATCTATGATCAGGAACCAGTTACTTTCCACATGACCTCAAATAACAGTTTTCCGGTACTGATTATTGGAAAAAATGGCACCTTAGGTAGAGCATTTGCCAAAGTATGTGAAACAAGATGCATCCATTACCGACTGTTGGGCAGGCAGGAATGTGATATCAGCAATCCCCTTTCCATAAATCAGGCTATACTTCATTTTAAGCCATGGGCCATTATTAATGCAGCCGGTTTTGTACGCGTGGATGATGCGGAAAGAGAACATGATGCTTGTCTGAGAGATAATACTACAGGCCCTTTCCATTTGGCAACGGCCTGTAACCAACATGGCATCCCACTGCTTACATTTTCAAGTGACCTGGTTTTTGACGGCCAAAAAACAACTCCCTATAAAGAAAGTGATGTTACAGGACCCCTTAATTTTTATGGTCTCAGTAAGCAACGCAGTGAAATTTTAGTAAGTGAAGCATTTCCTGCTTCTCTGATTGTGCGCACGAGCGCCTTTTTTGGACCCTGGGATGAATTTAATTTTGTGTACCACATTCGACGTGCCCTGGCACGCTATGAAGTGGTTCCTACCGCAAATGACCTTATTGTTTCTCCTACCTATGTTCCCCACCTGGTTCATGCAGCACTTGATCTGCTGATTGACAGGGAAAAAGGAATCTGGCACCTGGCTAATCAGGGTGCGCTCACCTGGACCCAACTGGCTTATCTCATTGCAGATAAATTTGACCTGGATAAACAGCTCATTCACCCCATAAGTGCTGATCAATTACACTTTTCCGCCAAGAGACCTCCATATAGTGTTTTGGGAAGTGAACATGGTCAACTGTTACCACCTTTCGAAATGGCCCTTGAAGAATATTTCCGAAGAATGGTTACAGAAAATCGTAAGGTGGCCTGATGATATTATCATTTGTTTAAGGAATTTCTTCCAATAGTAATGAAAACACTGCGTTACTAAAGCACATCTCATTACCTGCGTTACAATGATTTATTATGGAACAGGTCTATTTGCTTTTACGCAATAACCATCAAACTGGCCCATTTACACTGGAGGAGCTCGTATTATTACAGCTTCACCCATTTGATCTGGTTTGGGTAAATGGAAGAAGTGCAGCCTGGCAATATCCTGGAGAAATTAAAAACCTTCAGCCTTATATGGCTATTTTACCCACGCCGGAAGTACCCTTCAAACCGATCAGCACTGCATCCATGGACAGGTACAAAGAAGCAGAACGTCAAATACCCAAATCACCTGATAAAGCCATTGAAAAAAAAATATTTGTAAGCCTGCCAGCTTCCCGTACTACCCCACAGGTGCAGGAAAAAAATACTTACAGTGATTTTTCAGAAAATCAACTGTTTCCTTCAAAAGCTGCGAATCCAGAAAAGACATCCATAGCACACCGAAAAAATAATGTAACGGAACCTGCCCAATTGACTTTTAATTCACCAGGTTATTCAACCCCCCTTCAATTTCAAACAGCTAAAAAAACTACCCATGCTATCCATAAAAACCACTTGATCATTGGAGGAATCGCTCTTGTAATTTTTACTGCAGGTTATTTTTGGATGAGTAAACATTCGATAACTACTCCTGATAACAAGAGCCATGGGAATGCTGTCAGTTACCGTAGGCCTGTCCCAGAATTAGTTGAAAAAAATTTGGTTCCTCCGCAGCCGGTTTTGGAAGCAGCAAGAATGGTAAAAGTTATCAATAAAGAGCCATCGGACAGGAAAAAACTGCACCGGTCTGCACCAAATAACCAGGTATCCTACAACAACAAACAGGAAATTATTCTTACCAAGCCACA
>JANLYU010000090.1:0-8130 GCA_031365785.1 Flavisolibacter sp.
AATCAAAATCATTCCTGCTGTACTGTTCGTAGCCTGCAGTGATATCATGCATATAGATTTTCTTTCCCGGGCTGCTTAGAAAACGCGGGGTATAAGTAATTCCAAAACCCTTTTGGCTTCTGATCTCCAGAAAAGGGCTGATAGATAGAGAGTTTTTAAAGTTGGTATCAATGCCTGAAATCACTAGCGTTGGCACCGTGCTGAAAGTGATCCCCGTAGAATTATTCCATTTTTTAGATGGTTCCTGTGCCATTGCACAAATGGATAAAGTCGATAAAATAGCAATATAAAGGAGGTGTTTCATATTGAATGGATTGATCAAACAAAGATATCCGCACCATTTTCGTATCCAATAGTAGATGTACTAAGGCTTTATGGTTTAACAATTCAACAAATGGGGGATGCATTCTGAACGAAAATTAGAGCTGCGGTTGTTGTTCTGAAAAGAATACCAAAACGCTGATGCATGCAGGAATCTATTCATAATTAATATCTCTAAGCAATATATATAATTGTATACAATTACCTGTTGCAGTGAAGCTTTTGACCTGATAGCGCAGCTTTGCTTAACTTGAATTATAGAGCACCATATCAAACAGCAGTTTTATGAAAATAGCCATTATTTCATCCAGTGTCCGCATCGCCCGGAATAGCCACAGGGTAGCTTTGCATTTTAATACATTCATCAATGATAAAAATCTGGCTTCGGCTGAAATACTCGATTTGGATATATATAAATTTCCTGTGTTTGATGAACGTCTTCAGTATATGAAAAGCCCTCCTCAAAATGTTTTGGAATTTGCAGATAAGATTCAAAAAGCAGACGGTGTCGTAATCGTGACACCGGAATACAATGGTGGATATCCGGCAAGTTTGAAGAATGCCATTGATCTGCTGTACCCGCAATGGAAAAGAAAACCTGTTGCTATCGCCACTGCTTCCAACGGTCCGTTTGGTGGAGCACAGGTCAACACTTCTTTATCTTTCACTCTTTGGAAAATTGGAGCGCTGCTGGTTCCGGCGATGTTTCTGGTTGCCAAAGTACAGGATACATACCAGGAAGATGGAACACCAACTGATCAAGAAGGCACCGACAAAAGGGCAGCGAAGTTTATAGAGGAATTGCTGTGGTGCATGGAGGCATGTAGTAAAATGAAATAATTAAAATAAGAAATATTTGGAGTACACCCCCTCTAACCCTTTACTTTTAGTGTAAAGCAGAAATATGATACCAGGCGATATTAAAGAAGACGTCCTTAAACGGCTGCGATACCTGAAAGGTCAGGTGAACGGAATTGAAAAAATGCTGGAGGAAAATAGAGATCCGAACCAGATTATTCATCAGTTCAAGGCGGTAGAAGAGGCTTTGCACAAAGCCCATTTTTTATTGCTGGACGAGGTTTTCAGGAAGGGTTTAGCTCTGAAGCTGGCAGAAGTGTTGAAGGCTTGTCCGGGTAATTGTCAGGAAGCAGATAAGATTGCTTTTCTGAAAGAAAAATTTCCTCAGCTCGAGCTCGGTGAAATTGCTGACAAAATAAAAGAGGTGGAAGGAATTAACAAAAGAATGATAAAAAATATCCTGAATTCATGATATGAATTAGGCCAACACCCCCTACCTGGCAATATCTTTATCTGAATGAAATCATTGAAAAAAGGTGTTATTGAAATTTTCACTGCCGGTTGTCCCATTTGTAATCCTGTAGTGGATATGGTCAGGATAATAGCTCAGGATGAGTTTGAGATTGTAGAGTATAATCTGATCCAGCTTTTTGCAAACAAGGATTGTCTGGAGCGGGTGGAAAAGTATGGGGTCAAAAGGCTTCCTTCAATCGCTTTGAACGGAAAACTATTGAGTTGTTGTGGGTACACCGACATTACTAAAGAAACGCTGATGAATGGTGGAATCGGTTGAAAAATGAATATCTTTAAAACAATACACGGATTGTTTTTATTCAATAATCTGCTAGCCGTGAAAGCAGATGAAAATGAAACAAATATGAAAAAATTAATGGTAAGGTCTGTTTTTGCTGCCATCCTGCTATTGGGTTATGGTGTATCCTTTGGTCAAAACGTGGCCACTTCATCTAAAAAAGCTAACCCTGTTTGTACGGTAGACTGTTCAAAACATGCGACTGCTGTCCGTCAGAATAAAGCCAGTTTAACTTCGCAAACATCACAAACGGCTAAATCAGATTGTCCTTTAAAAGGAACAGCGGATTGTCCTTTGTTAAAAGATTGTCCTTTGAAGGGAACAGCTAATTGTCCTTTGGTCAAACCAAGTAGTGCGGTTTCTTATGCGGCCAAAAGAACAGTGGTTAAAAAAGATGAAAAGGCGCTTCCTCCCTGCTGCCAGAAAAAAATGAAATCGTAAAAAGATCAGATGGGTTAGAAACCTGCAACCAATTCATTTGGATTCAGCTGTATCAAGTCTTACGTAAATGAATTACCATTCCGCCACCGGCAGCCAAAGGGATGGTAAGAGATGTATGGGACAATATTATTTTTTCTTCTTTCACTAAATGATTGGGATGGGTATTGGCATCTGGGGCATCGGTATACATGGTGGCAGTATAATTGCCCAGGGGTAGAAAATCTGTAGACAAGGTTATTTGGCGGGCTTCA
The DNA here is from genome assembly GCA_031365785.1 of Flavisolibacter sp. Taxonomy (GTDB): domain Bacteria; phylum Bacteroidota; class Bacteroidia; order Chitinophagales; family Chitinophagaceae; genus Flavisolibacter. The sequence goes on from JANLYU010000090.1 coordinate 2,623, forward strand.
TGGTTATTGATGGCACCGATAAACCATTCATTATTTTTTCTCCTCGCCATCACAATGAACCGGTGAAGTTCCGCATCTAATACCCGGGTCTCATCCCAGGTAGTTGGAACAGATTTCAAAAATTCAAAACCGGGCTCGCCCTCGTAGGCTTCCGGGTAGTCGCACACCATTCCCAGGTAATTCTCCATCACCACATACATCGCCAGCATATGGCACCGCGTGCCCAGCATGAGTGGTCTGGTATATTGAACCCTGAATAATGAATCGGGTAAGGCTCGGAATCCGCCGAGGTGGTAATCTGTGGATCCTGCGATCATTCGGGTAAAAACAATATTGAGATCATGGTCCGGTGTAATTCTTTTTTCCCACTTGTTAACCTCATAATTCAATGTTCCTTCCCTTGTCAATTCATTGGGGTAAGTTCGGTTCATACCAGTTGGTTTATAAGCTCCGTGAAATTGGATATGCAAATGATGGAGGGCTGCTTTTTGTAAAATTTCTTCCTGCATGTTCACCATTTCCTGGTCATCTCGATCCATGAAATCAACCATCATTCCCGATAATCCCCATTTTTCAAAAATTGCAAATGCTGTATCCAGTTTCGGATATAAAGCAGCCCAGTGCACCCACACCCGCACCTTTACATTTTTAGATGTTGCATAGTCGCAAATTTCTTTCATATCCAAACCGGGTACAGGAGTCGTTACATCTGCATGAAGACCAGGTTGAAAATGAACCCCGTCGTCAACATACCATTGATGCCCGCCGTATTCGACTACTGTATGATATTCAATTCCATTTCTGGCACAGAAGTCAATATAATACTGGTTCGTTGCAAAATTATTACCGGGCTCATTGATCGTATCGGCTACTACGTTGCCATTCCACCAGGGAAAAGTGGTTTTCCCAGGTAAGATCCAGCTCACATCATTGATTTTGCAGGGTTCATTCAAACTGGTTAGCATATTAGACTCCAGCAAACCACCCAATCTGTCGTTCAACAGGATGACGCGCCATGGACTTTGATGAGGTAGTGCCGCTTTCACCTTTATCGTTGACTGATGTGGAAGAGGTGATAAAGTACTTGTGAGCACGCCATCGTGTTTAACCAGATACATTCCTGCATAATTGACCAGCGCTGCTTCCGTGATCGCTGCATATATTTTTTCTGGAAAGGTAAACAAGGCAGGCATATCCATCAGGGTGTCATTCTTCACGTCTTTGAAATTCATCTGGCTATATTCACCTTCATGCGAAGAAGTGTAGTTGGGGAGAAATAGGGCGAGAACAGACGGATCAGAAGTAAATTTGAAACTGGTAGTTTCACTGGTAATGGTCATGGAAGTCCATTTTTCCTGACGGGGGAATTCATAGCGAAAGGCAATACCATCATTAAAGGCCCTTACCACAAAATTGATAAGCCTGTTTGGGCTCATGGTTTGTTGCAACGGTAAAATAAGTTCGTTGTATCTATCTTTAATGAAACGCGCTTTTCCTGTTATCAATTCATATTTTTCTTCGCCTGATCTGAATAAAGGTTTTATAATCTTCAGATGACTTGCGAATTCACCACCATCCAAAAAGTTCAAACTCAAGCCAGATGGCGAGATCACCTGCGTTCCCTTATAAATAATGTTATAGGATGGACTTTTTTTTGTAAGGCTGAAAGAGAACTTAATTTTTTTATCCGGAGAATTAATTGAAATATTATTTTGCGCATGCACCAATAAAGAAAAAATAATGCAGGTGATAAAAAAACTTCTTTTCATCAGCATATGTTTTAATTGCTGAAGGTAAGATCAAATTGATCATCCGCCCATATTCTCAACCTACAGAACTTTGATACTTACTCATTGCATCAAGAATTCGTTTTCCCGGAAGAATGGTGGAAGGCGCTTTTAGTTCCGGTGTACCTGGTGGCCATTAAATTCACTTTTCGCTCATTCATATGCCATCGTAACTTTCTCAATTTTCTATGTATATTATGAAGAATGATCCACCTCAGGAATCCAATTTTGTATCTAGGGAAATGTTCGTCTAACTTTTTCTTTATGACCTTGGTCATAATTTCAAAAACAATAAAACCAATAATAATAGAAATCAGCCACTCTACATGACTGTAGGTTTTTTTGTCGATGACTTTGTGTTTTGCAGTGAATCCCCACAAATTTTTGAGGCTTCTGGTTTCAAAAAATCTTGAAACCAGGCTAGTGGCAGCCATTCCAATTACAAATCCTGCGAAGGTGCCTGTTATTTTATTGTAGATATAGCTGAGGATTTTTTTGGAACTAAATTGTTTCATATACTTTTTCAACCACCTTCATGTAAATAAAGCCATAACCTTTAAGGGTTATGGCTGAAGATTTATTTTATTAATGATCTTTTTTGGTTTTTAATTCCTGGTCTTTTTTCTCTTTCTCCAGGCGCTCTTTATCTTCCTTGTCTTTTTTGTCTTTGTCCTGCAGGACTTTCAGATCCTTGTCTTTCTTCTCTTTTTCCAGGCGTTCTTTATCTTTTTTGTCTTTTAATTCTTTTTCGACCCTATCCTTTTTTTCTTTGTCTAATTTTTCCTTTTTTTCCAGTGCAATTTTGTCAGTGATTTCCTTTTCTTCAATAACTTTCTTTGGCATTGGCCCTGGAGGAGTAGTTTCATTCACTACAATGACTTGAGGTGTGGGATGAACCACCACAGTACCTGGTTCACGCTGTACATAATAAACAGTATTTCTGGAGGGGCGACAGGCGCTGAAAAGCACCAAAAAAGCAGTCAGGCCTATAAGGCCTTTCATCATAAATTTTAGTTTCATAAGATGGATTTTAATGGAGAACTAAGATAAAAATTGAAACTCGTATTACATAGTCATTTAATGAATTATCCATACAAGGATGGGTGATATTCCGGCTTAAACATATAAGTCCTTAATATACAAAGGGTCAGGACATCCAGAATTCTGGTTTTGACACAGCACCCTGGAAGCAAAGAAAATTCATTATTATTCCCCTTTAACTACCGGTAAAAATTTCTCAAACCCGCTACCAGCCTTATTACTATAAGATTTTTGAATCCTAAACGAGCGTTTGTTTGATGATTTAGCTATCTTCATCCTCCTGTGTGAGGCCTTTATCGCATCCCTATTTTATAACTTGGAAACTAGCCTTTCATGAAAATCATCTTTACACCGCTATTCACCTTATTTTTATTAAGTGCGGCAGCGCAACAGGACGGTACACTGGATGGTACTTTTACCAATGGTGGTAAAGTCACCAATACCATACCTGGCCCCAGTGGATCCATCAATGCCACTGATCTTCAAAAATTGATCATCCTTCCGTCAGGAAAATTACTCCAGACCTTTTCAAGAACAAATGGCATAGACAATGATTTTGGATTGGCCCGTCTGAATTCTGATGGTAGTCTGTAACTGTCTTTGGTTGGATGTGGAACCGGGTTTATTATACAGATTTCGGAGGCAATGACGTAGCCAATTCAATGGCGTTGCAAAGTGATGGAAAGATTGTGGTGATAGGAAGCAGCATCAACACTACCACCAACAATAGTTCTTTTGCGCTGGCACGATACAATATAGATGGTACACTGGATGCCTCTTTTGGTAACATGGGAAAACGACTTACTTCCCTGAGCAATGATGACTTTGCCTATGCAGTTGCCATTCGTTCCGATGATAAAATTATTGTGGGTGGTACAAGCTTCAACGGATTCGTAAACCGGTTTGCATTGGCACAGTTTACTGCTAATGGAAATCTGGATGTGGGAAATTTCAATGGAGGAAATGGATATGAAGTAGAAACCTTTGGAAATACGCTGAACAAAATTAATTCCGTTATTATAAAACCTGATGGAAAGATCATTGCCGCTGGTGCTACCAGTGACCTCACTACTTATAATTTTGTGGTAGCACAATATACCCCGGCCGGTATCCTTGATGCTTCCAATTTTGGGAGTGGTACCGGTTATGCAATCACCGATTTTGGAAACAATCGCGATGATCAGGCTTATGCAGTAGCCCTCACCTCCACGGGCAAAATCCTGGTAGGAGGATTCACTGATATCAGCGCTAATAATAACGACCTGGCTCTGGCTCAATACACCGCTGCAGGCGTGCTTGATGTGGGAAATTTTGGAACTGGTGGCAAAGTGATTACGGATGTGGGAGCCAGTGAAATTGGGTATAGCCTTGCCTTACAATCAGACACAAAAATCATTTTGTTCGGATCCAGGAATAGTGGCCTGGGTATGACTGATAACAATTTTGTTATCGCAAGGTATTTATCTAATGGTGCGCTGGATCCAACTTTTGGAGGAAGCAGCACAGGAACTAATATCATTGACTTTGGTAGCGATGACCGGGGCTATTCAGTAGCATTGGGACCCAATTATATCATGACATCCGGAATCTCTGGTCTGGGAAACAGTCTGGCACTGGCACGCCTCACCAATAATGTTGTGGTGCTTCCCGTTACCTTCTCCTTATTTACGGCCACAAAACAAAACACATCGGTACTCCTGAACTGGAATACACAACAGGAACAGGATGTAGTTGCTTTTGAAGTGCAAAAAAGCAGTGATGGAAATCATTTCAATTCAATAGGAGTTGTTCCCTCATCTGGCAATAATCAGATCACTCATCAATATTCCTTGATTGATGGACAACCTTTTCATTCAGTTAATTTCTACCGGTTAAAAGTGATCCAGGCCAATGGAACTTATCATTATAGTGGAATTGTGGTAGTAAGATGGGAAAACAGGTCTGCACTTCAGGCTTTCCCTAACCCGGTGCATGATGTTCTTTACCTCCAGGTTTCTGCATCAGGTGTTCGTAGAGGAAATGATATTGTTATTTCGGATGTTACCGGTAGATTGATTAAAAGAATTCCAGTCAGGTCTACAGGACTTTCACTTTCCACTTCAATAGACATGAGTGCCTTGCAAAATGGTATTTACTTTATCAATATCCAAGGCGATACGATAAAGATTATTAAATATTGAATCAAAGGGTCCATCAAAAGTGGACCCTTTGATTAATGTATTATTGTTTAATGATTTTGATGCTGGAATGCCCGTCTTTACTGATGACATGAATCACGTAAATGCCTTTTTTCATATCACCGATAGAGAGGTAAGTCTGAATGGTACCGGTATTGGGTTTGGAGAGGCTGAATTGTTTGATCACTGCACCATTGATGTCAATGAGCTGCACTTTCAAAGCTCCTGTATAAGTATTATTAAGTTGTAAGAGGAACCTGTCCTGTACAGGGTTGGGATATACATTGATGGAAGCTTTGGAAGTTTTTCCACTGACTTCTTCAGCTACACCCACTGCTGCAGTTCTAAGTGTAGCAGCACCGGCGCCTACGATCTCCCACCAGTTAAGGTTCCAACCGCCACTGGCCTGAGTGGTAGTGATGCGGAGGGTTTGCTGACCTGCGGGAAGGGAAACGGAAGCAGAAATAGTTTGCCAGCTTTGCCAGTTACCGGTATTGGGAACG
>JANLYU010000136.1:0-3162 GCA_031365785.1 Flavisolibacter sp.
AGAAAAACATCCATGTAAGAAAGTACAGCAGCCTGTTTCATGACATAGCCCTGTAAAACTTTGTATGCATCCTGTTCTGCAATGTTTGATGCAAATCCTTTGGATTGGAAAGCCTGTTTTATCAGGGCCAGCCTATTCTGCACTACCGGATCGAATTTATTGAGGTGATTGCCCACGGTTACCTGGTGAAAAAAAGTCTGACGGGCCATAAAAGTAGTTACCAGTGCGATTCCAAACGAGCCTCCTAACTGTCGCATCATACCGGTAAAGGCAGCACCTTCTCCAATTTCTCGTCCTTTCAAAGTACTTAAAGCCAGGGTGGTGATGGGAATGAACAACATGCCCATGGCAAGGCCACGGAGCATTAACATCCAGAAAAAAGAGGTGCTGTCCGTATCAGGTGTGAGCAACTTATATCCAAAAAAACAAAAAAAGGCAAAGAGTAACATGCCTATGGCCACCAGGTATTGTTGGGGAATTCCTTTTTGCAATAATTTTCCAATGATGGGCATCATGAAAGCCGTCATCAGTGCTGCAGGTACCAGCAACAGACCGGCCTGCGTAGCTGTCCAGCCAAGAATGGTTTGTGTATAGAGTGGAATAATGAAAGTTGAACTGTACAAACCGAAACCAAGTATAAAAGACATGATCGTTCCCACCCTGAGATTACTGTTTTTTAATACCCGCAGCTGCACTACAGGATTACGGAAAGTAAGTTCGCGCCAGATAAAAAAGAAACAACCAAGTATAGCCACCACTGTCAGCAGAACAATGGTAGAATCATTGAACCAGTCATCATCCTGGCCTTTTTCCAGAATGTATTGCAACGAACCCACAAAGGCGGCGAGCAGTGCTATTCCCAGCCAGTCGATATTACGCATGGAACTTTTTTCCGCGTATTTAGGACTTCTCACAAACTGAAGGGTCAACAGTGTAGCAATTACACCCAGTGGTATGTTGATGTAAAATATATACGGCCAGGTAAAGTGATCAACAATATATCCACCCAGTGGGGGCCCTAATGTTGGACCCACAATGACTCCCAGTCCGTAAATGGCCTGCGCCATCCCGCGTTTTTCTGGTGGATAGCTTTCTGTAATGATGGTTTGGGAGGTCACCAGTAAAGCACCGCCGCCGATACCTTGCAAAAAGCGGAAAAACACCAGTTCCCAAATACCGGAAGCATTACCACACAAAAAGGAACAGATCGTAAATATGATGATAGATACCGCGAAATAATTGCGCCTTCCAAATTGTGCAGACAACCAGCTGGTCATGGGAACAATGATCACGTTACCAATGGCATAAGCCGTAACGACCCAGCCTACTTCACTTGTGGTAGCACCAAGGTTACCTTTCATATCACTCAAGGCTACATTCACAATGGTGGTATCCACGATCTCCAGCAACGCGCAAACTATCGCTGTGATGGTGATGATGATCCTTCGCGGTCCATATTCTATAAGGGAAGCTGCCTGTTGCATGGATGTAATTTGAGTGGTGATCCTCTGTTCCGGGATACAGTTGGTGAGTAACTAATGTCACCCTTCACTTCTCATTCACTTCACTTCAATGATGATTGATCAATTAATTTATCTAACATTTTTAATGGGTGCGTATTTCCTCACCACCTGCCATCGGCAGAAAATTACTTTTAAGACCTCTCAGTCCAGGTGCACATCCACCTGTACATTCATACCGGGCCTCAGTTTCCTGATCAGTGTATCACCGGCATTGGTAAATTCTATTTTTACCGGTAGCCGTTGTACCACCTTCACAAAATTACCACTCGCATTATCCGGAGGTAATAAAGAGAAGGTAGATCCTGTAGCTGGTGAAAAAGAAGAAAGTGAAGCCTGAAACTCATGTTTTCCAAAGGCATCGGCTGTGATCACCACTTTTTGTCCGACCGTCATTTTATTGAGCTGCGTTTCTTTAAAGTTGGCCACTACCCACACCTGGTCGCTGTGTACAATACTAAACAAAGCCTGTCCTGCCTGCAAAAACTGCCCAGGTTGTAAATTGATTCTGGACACCAGGCCGTCATCCGGAGCAGTTACTACCGTATAGGAAAGATTCAATCGCGCAGCTTCCACATCCACCTGACGTTGACGGATAGCCGCACTGGCTACACCTATTTGCTGTGAAGTAGCGGAACTTTGGATAGCAATAGCGCTGGTTTGGCTGGAGGCTTGTTTTTTTTGCTCCTGCAAGATGTTCAATTGTTTTTCTGCGGTTTGTTTTGCCGCTAGTGCCTGTTCATATTGTTGTTGTGTAATTACATGGTCCGTGATGAGGTTCGCATACCTTTCAAAATCCTTTGAGGTACGCCATACGGAAATCTTAGCTGCGTCAATCTGTGCATCCACTGTACCTACTGAAGCCTGTGAGGTGGCAATGTTGGCTTTCGCTGCCGAGGTGGAAGCCTTTGCGGAACTGAGATAACTTTCAGCGGTAGCCAATGCAGCTTCTGCTTCTTCTACTTTGATCTGGTAATCCTTGTTATCCATCACTAAAAGGGTATCGCCCTTTTTTACAAACTGGTTGTCTTTAACCCGCACGTCTTTTATATACCCTGCCACTCTCGGGATGACAGGACTGATGTCCGCACTGATCTGGGCATCATCCGTATTCTCGTGATGCTGGCTATGATAGTACTTAGAAATTCCAAACCATCCGCCACCCAGGATCAGGATCACCAGGATGATCATAAAAACCGGGTTTCTTTTTTTCGCTTCGGGCAATGTTTCTTTTGTGATTGCTTCCATAATTAATTTATTTAAATCCGTGTTCGGCATCACCCGCTGCTTCCAGCAAATGGCTGTACACTACAATGGCATCTGCTTTTGCAAATAAGAAATTTAGTCTTGCCTGCAGGTTCGCTACATCTGCATCCAGTAGTTCAGTGGCAGTAGCCAGGCTATTGTTGTATTTATTTTTAATAATCCGCAAATTTTCAGCTGCCACGTCCTGTGCTTGGGCAACTACTTCAATTTTTTTCTGACTGTATAACCAATTCAAATAAGCCCTGTGTACCTGTTCCCTTATAGAATCATCCAATAATTCTTCGGAAGCCGTAAGTTGTCTTGCACGGGCCGATGCAGCCTGCACCTTCGCTTTTGTTTTCAACAGAGAAGCTATATTTTAAGAAACACCCACGCC
>JANLYU010000169.1:0-3091 GCA_031365785.1 Flavisolibacter sp.
CATTGCGGATTTATGGAAAGTAAAATCAAATTTTTTCAAGATCCTGGGAAATGTATTCCTTGATGTGAGGCTGGCTAGTTTCCTATCTTACCGTTTCAATGTAGCAGGAGAAACGAGTTTTGACAATACTAACACCATCCGTAAAATTGGGATATGGTATCAGAACCAGTCTGAAAAGCCCAGTTCTGTTGACGATGCAAGAGGACAATACCTGAGCACCCTGTTGGAGCATACACTGAACTTCAACAAAAATTTTAAGCAGCATACGTTATCCGCAGTAGTAGGTTTATCTGACCAGTTGATCAGTGATGAGGGCAACCTTGCCAGCAGAACCAACCTGGCCATCTATGGAGGAAATTATTTCACCACCATTAATTCCGCTGGTGGTAGTTCGGGTGCCAGCGGTGCTGAAGGCAGAACCTATATCAATTCCTATTTCGGTCGCGTGAATTATAATTTCAGCGATAAATACCTGGCTTCTTTCACCTTCAGGTCTGATAAAAATTCCTTGTTTTCCCCTAAATACAGGAGAGGATTTTTTCCATCGGGAGCAGTGGCCTGGAGGATTGATAAGGAAGATTTTTTTAAATCGAATGTGCTTTCCAATTTAAAGTTACGCGGGTCTTATGGTGTACTGGGTGTAGCAGGATTTCCCGGAGGCAATGCAGGCCGCTATCAATATATAGGATTTTTAAACCAGGCGCCCCGTGCCGTTTTTGGAAGCGACCAGCAATCCTACCTGGGTGCTACGCAGGCGAGGTTGGTATATGAGAATCTGAAATGGGAAGAAAAAAAGACAGCTAACATCGGTTTGGATGCAGGATTTTTAAATAACAGGGTCACTGCTTCGATTGATGTATTTCGTTCAAAAACCCAGGACGTATTACTGGAACAGCCCATACCGCGCTATCTCGGGAACATTGGTGCTAACCCCATCGTAAACCTCGGTACCATTGAAAATAAGGGACTGGAAGTGGAACTGGGTTACAGACCTGAAATGACAGGGGTATTTCGCTGGAATATTTCCGGTAACCTGAGCATCATCAAAAACAAAATTCTGGAACTGGGTAATCTAGGAATAGATCCGCTGACCGGTAAACCAAGAGAGTACATCCAATCCGGAAATACGCGCTCACAGGTAGGTCGCTCCATTGGAGAATATTACGTGTTAAGGACAGATGGCATTTTTCAAAACCAGGGAGAGATTGATAAGCACATGGCCCAGGCTTCTTATGCAAAGCCCGGTGATATCCGTTATCTAAACCTGGTAAATGATGGTACCAATGACGACATCAATAATAATGACAGGGATTTTGCAGGATCGCCCTGGCCTAAATTCACCACCGGTGTTCAATTCAATACCAGCTACAAAGAGTTTTCATTAAATGTTCAGTTGTATGGTGCTTTCGGCCAGAAAATTTATAATGATGTGATCCGTGACCTGGATGCTATGGGATATAGCAATTACAGGAGAGGATTGAAATATTGGACGGCAGCTAATCCCAATACTAAAACTCCACGGCTGGGTGTTTCTTATTCAACCGGACAACCCGGCGATCCCCAGGTGGTTTGGGGTTTTTTATCTAATGCAATAGTAAACAGCGACCGGTGGATTGAAAATGGTTCTTACCTGAGGATCCGGAATGTGGAGCTGGCATATGGGTTACCGAGGTCCATCCTGTCACGGCTACACTTGAATGAATCAAGGGTGTATATCAGTGGTCAGAACCTCGCCACGTTTACAAAATACAAAGGACTGGATCCTGATATATTGGGAGCCAATGTAAACCTTGAACCAGGTGTTGATGTAGGAGGATATCCATCATCAAGAATTTTATCAGTAGGAATCACCATTGGCTTCTGACCGGAAAACTTTTAAAAAAATGAACATGAAAAAATCAATCATAATCATAGTTGTTGCAGTGGCTCTGGTCACATCATGCAAGAAAAATTTTGATGAGGCAAATCCCAATCAGCCTACCATCGCAAGCTTTTGGAAAACGAGCGATGACGCGGTAAAAGGGATCAATGCCGTATACAGCACCTTTCACCGGGGATATGCAGGTTATTCTCGCGCCATGTATTTCCATGGGATGCTGAAAGGTGATGAAGGTTATGGTTCGGGTGGTGATGGCGGACTGAATACCCTTATGAGCTTTTCCATGAACGATTATAATTTTGGATTAACAGCTGATACATGGAGTAACATGTACCAGGGAATTTACCGGGCCAACCAGGTCATTGCTTACGTGCCAGGAATAGCAATGGAAGCCACCATGCAAAAACGCATCATTGCCGAAGCCAAATTTTTGCGCGGACTTTTTTATTTTAATCTGACTTTATATTTTGGCCGCCCTCCATTAATCCTGGAACCATCACAGCCAACGCTAAGGCCTCGCAATGCCACCCCCGACGAAGCCTGGGCTCAGGTAGCGAAAGATTTTACAGAAGCTGCCGCAGATTTGCCCACTAGTTATTCGGGTGCAGATCTGGGCCGTGCTACCAAAGGCGCTGCCTATGGCATGCTGGGTAAAACTTACTTGCAGCAAAAAAAATATCAGCAAGCTGCTGATGCATTTGCCTGGCTGGTTACCGGACCCGGTTCAGGCATTTATGCACTGATGCCTAATTACCGTGACAATTTTATCATCACCGCGGAGAATAATAAAGAATCAGTTTTCGAAATACAATATGCTTTCAGGAGTGATGAGAACAGCGACGATGATGTGAATGAAGGCGCACGACCCAATCCAGGTGCATCCATTGCCAAATTTTATGCACCCGGTGGTGGACCAGGCTTTCAGGATGGTGCGGCTCGCCGATGGCTGATCGACACGTTCAATGTAGAAAAAACTACCTCAGGGGCCAGGGATCCGCGACTGGATGTAACCTTTCTTTTTGATTCCACAGATGTAGGTGGACCCAATTTTACGATGATCTATGGACAAACATTTGCCAGCCGATATGGAAATGGCGGTGATTCAAAAAAAGTCTGGTACCGCAAGCTGCTGAACGACCATTGGAGGGATTTTGAATCTTTCAATTCTCCCAATAATTACCGCATGATTCGTTATGCAGATGTACTGCTGAT
>JANLYU010000226.1:0-2380 GCA_031365785.1 Flavisolibacter sp.
TTATTACATTGTAAGGATGAATGCTACAGAACTCAAAGCGCTTCAAGCGCCCTTGAAAGAAAAATACTTGAGTGAACCTGAATCTGCTATCATCACCTTAAAAGCCCAGGGTTCAATCGGTGCCGAAATATCCTGTAAAGTAGCCACCGGCCAGGCATTGGTGGAAGCCGGACTTCATGCTGCCACTGGTGGAAGCGGCCTGTTAGCTTGTTCGGGAGATATGCTTCTTGAGGCATTAGTGGCTTGCGCAGGCGTTACGCTGAAGGCAGTGGCCACTGCAATAGGAGTGGAGATTAATAATGGCACCATACATGCAGAAGGTGATCTGGATTTTAAAGGAACTTTAGGGGTGTCAAAAGAAGTGCCGGTAGGTTTTATATCCATTCGTTTAAACTTCACTATTGACAGCACCGCCACTGCTGAAGAAATGGTGAGTCTGGCCAAACTCACTGAAAGATATTGTGTAGTTTACCAAACGCTGATCAAAGGAGTGGACGTACACACCCAATTTCATACTTCTTAGCATAACAATTAGAAAAACTGCCCTGGAAAAACCAGAGCAGTTGAAGCTTTTTTCGGATGACCAGGATATTATCTTATTTAATGAAGGTGTACCTGCGCATTGGTCCAATTAAAAACACCATCTGGATTATATGCCCAAACCCAAGCATGCAATAACCAGAATGGAAAACCTGAAGTACCATTCCACACGTCAGCTGGTCCGGTAAAACCTTCTGGTTTTGGATAGCTTAGCGGTACTGCATATTCTACCGCCACCAATTCCTGTATTCCCTCACCATTCCTATTGTAAACAAGTATTTCAGGTGCTCTGATATCAAATTTTTCATCTACAATAGATGTTTTCATAAAATGATGTCCCATCCCTTCTACATCCACCGCTATATCCGCATAACCATCCCTGATGGCATTATCTATATGACGGTAACGGGCCGTAGCTGCACGCGCCTGTTGCAGTTCCCACAAGGTTGTGAATGTAAGGCCTTCATAGATTTTTAGAAAATTTCCTTCCTCATTGACAGATGGAGTGTTTTTGCTTTGCAGGTCACCAGCAGGAGGAACGGTTTCCTTTTGACAGCCTGTAAAGAAAAATACAGATATCAGTCCAACTAATAAAAACAGGCTCCCCATCCAATTTTTGCTTGATGGAAGTTCTGTAAAAGATTTAATGTTGCAGTGCTCAGTACTGCTGCTTAAATTTTTCATTTTCAATTTTTGAATGTTATAAATAATAGTTCAGTGAGAAAGAAGCAGTTAACAGAAGGTAAAGTCAATGGGCGGTTGCCGGGCTGATGACGGAAGAAATTTCTACAATAGAGTTAGCGGGAAATCCCCCTTTCCTGGCATGTTCCCTGATCAGCTCTTCATTTTCAGCTTTATAAACACAATAGATCTTGTTTCCCGTCACATAGCTTTGTATCCACTGTATTTGCGGTCCCATTTCTTTGAGCACCTTGCAGGAAGTTTTCGAAATTCCTTTTAGCTGAGCGGGAGTTAAGTTACCTGCATCCGGAATTTCTCTTTCGATCAGATAGGTTTTCATTTGAGTTGCAGAAGTGGTTTTTGAATGGTGGCTGGATATTTTTTGAGCTTGAGCAGTTTGACCCATGAAAAGCATCATGGCGAGTAGAAAGCAAGGCGTGGTAATGAATTTCATAAACAATTATTTAATAGTTATTTGATATCTAAATGTAAAACGGAGAAGCACCGATACCCTATAACAAATCGTTCAATGAATGGTAAATGACCAGGCACAAATCGTTCAATAAATGGTAAAATTGATTCTGGAGAGAATTTATTGCAGCAGCTCTATATAACTCATAGGCAGGAGGCCATATTTTTTCTTGAAACACTTTGTAAAATAGGAGGGACTGGTAAAGCCTGAATCAAAAGTGATCTGAGAAATATTATGAAATTGTTTCTTCATCAGTTCTTTTGCTTTTTCCAGCCTGAATTCTTTCAAAAGTAAATTAGGTGACAAGCCAGTAAGTGCAATTGTTTTCCTGTATAATTGTGATTTACTCATGGCCATTTGATGGCAGTAAATATCCATATCAAAATCAGGATCCTGCCAGTTTTCTTCCAGTTTGCTGAACAATAATTCCATCAGCACTTCCTCCTGTGGCGAAAGGGTTAAGAAATCAATTCCCTTGTCCTGAAAATGATCCTTTGAAACCAGGTCTTTGACTGATGAAGACATCGCCACACGGAAACATCTGGCAATAGCAAACATATGTTGGGCTAACTGAATGGTATCTCCAAACAATTTGTTGCTTTTTGCTACTGGCTCGCCGGAATTAATGCTCAATTTTAAACCCAATGCATTTGAAGCATCGGCTTCTAGCATTTCTTTTTGAATATG
>JANLYU010000262.1:0-3790 GCA_031365785.1 Flavisolibacter sp.
AACAACAGTATCGAGGTGTCTTTTGTTTCAACAAATGATTCTAGGTTTTTTTTACCTAGTTGATACAGCCGGTAATTGGAAGGGACAACTGAATTCCAGTACAACAAAAAAGAATCCTTACACTGAAATCCAACCTCCAGATGGAGCGGCCTGCTGATGGTGAAAGTGTCGGATAGAATATATTTTCCAGATGAAGTTTTCATCCTGAGTACAGCCGTTGATACCGAATCGGGAACTATCCATTTAAAATACTGAATGGCCAGCTCAGGAACGTTGCCAACTGTTTTCCAGTTATTACTTCCTGTAGAATATTCTATTACACCGTTCCCTGTAATGTTGGTGGTCCAACGTAAAATATGTTGGTTACCGGCTATTAAATGATCTGTTGTTGCGGGAAACGTCCAATAAAAATCATTGAGGGTGTCCAGCTGCCAGGCCAGCGAAAATACCTGCCCAGTTGTGGCGAGTTTCGTACCTGTTATTCTGATATTATAGATACCTGCAGCAGGTTGTTCCAGTGTAACCTGTTCAATATTGTTCAACGTATCATTTTTACGTTGCGCCGGTGACTGAAGAGCTAAAACATTGGCGGTGGGGTCTAGCACCCACGGCAACCAGATTTGAGATGTAGAAGGCAGTTGCAGCTGCAGATCAAGGTCATTGACCAGAGCTTTGGTTGAACCAGGAGAAGAAGCAGGATCATTCCATACAAGAGTCAGTTTTATTTGAGCAGTACCTGGCGGGACTTCCAGTTTGTAATTCTTCACTTCTAAAGGGGCAATCAATTCTTCAGTATATCGTTTTTCCAGGATCGTATTAATTGCCTTAAATGAATTGATACTACCATAACCTGTATTGTAATCAACATGCAGGGCACCTACATCTTCAGCACTGTTGATCAGAACGGCTTTTATAAGTGAAGATGATGGAAGCGTAAGATGCATACTTCTGTAAGCCTGCTGGATAAATAATGAAGCACCGGATAGCAGTGCGGCAGCACCTGAACTTCCATCTTCACCGTAGGCCATCAATTCAGGCTTTATCCTTCCATCATAGGCTGGTCCTTTTGAACTCAGTGGGAAAAGCTGTCCTAGGGAATCTAAGGAACCGGCAGTCAGGATATTTTTGGCCTGCTTAAAATTACCAGTAAGAGTGGCAAACCCAGGCATACCGGAATAAGTACCCGTAGAAGGACTTGTTGTACCCTCATTACCTGCGGAAAAAACATGGAGCAGGGAAGGGATGCGATTGGCCTGCGCATCATATGCAGCGGCTTCATTGCCATAAAAACTTTCTATTACGGTTCCATAAGAGTGGTTTTCAATAAATATTCTATACTTAAGCAATACAGAATCAGCTTCTGGAAAAAGATTTTGAAAGGTTGCTGAAGTAACCCTTGCGTCCGGTGCGGCACCTTTAGCAAAAGGCGAACTATTCGCAGCACCCGCAATGATTGTAGCCATCAGGGTGGCATGGGAAGTGGTGGTTGCAGACTCCAGTCCTGTAAGAAATATCCTTCCTTTCAAGTCTATATCCGAGGTATCAAAAAGCCTTTCTTTGATGGCTACCTGTAATGAATCACCCGTTTGGAATGGAAACCTGGCCTGGACATAATTGATCCTGTTAAGGGTAGGATCACTGGCCCCTGATGAAAGTTCTTCATGAGGGGTAAAAATTTCATTCATGAAACTGACGGCGTCTGATTCAGCTAATTTCAACAAATCTGAATGCCTGCCTCGCACGACCATGAAACTATCCATTTCTGTTTTCAACAGTCTGAACTGATCCATTTTCAAAGGAAAGGTTAACGGCTTTGTCAAGTGAATGGAAACAGTACTGCTATCCGACGGCAAAAGTTTTATTTTATGCTGCAGGGAACCTGACATTTTAGTAAGCACCCATCGTTGTTGACCATGCACAGGTAGCCAGCATACAACAATTGCCACAAGAAGAAAAATGAAGCGCATTTTGGAAATATAGTGAAGGGATGTTTGACCTGCTAAGTGAAATTGCTTACCTGATCAGAATGAAACTATATAAAAGGTTTCATTTGCAACCATGTTGTTTAAAATTTTTTTTTATCCCCGGATTTTGATTAGTAAATTGAAGAATACCTTTTTTAACAAAACCCAAACACGCATGAAAAAATTAATGACTCCATTAGCTGTAACCTGTGTACTCGTTTTGACCTTGTCTGCCTGTAAAAAAAATACCAAGGATGTGGTGGAGAATGAGGTGCCCCAATCCGTTTTGACCCAGATCAGCAAACTAGGTTTCAGTTCTGAAAATGTAAAAAAGATGGATGGTGGATTTCTGGTAGAAGGAGATATACTCCTTTCAGCCAAAGATTTAACCACGCAGCCATCATCACCGAATATGGTGATCGCCAAAGAAGAACAGTACCGGACCTTTAACCTTGTCAGTACCTCCAACCACCCGGTCATTAAAATTGCGTTGAACAACAGCTCTGCCCAGCATGATGCCGCTTTTTCTGCTTCACTGGATGAAGCCATCAAACGATATAATGCGGAAGCGCTGCAGGTATCCTTTTTGAGAGTAGCTACCACCTCAAGCCCCGACATCACTGTAATAGCTTATTACGAAGTAAGCAATGTATTGGGATCTTCAGGTTTTCCCAATTCTGCAGGAGATCCTTACAATCAGGTAAAGATGAATACGTATTGGTACAGCACCGGCACAGATGCCACCAATATTAATTATATCGGAACTATCATGGCACACGAGGTAGGCCATTGTATAGGTTTCCGCCATACCGATTACATGAACAGGGCCTATAGCTGCGGGGGCAGAAAAAGCAATGAAGGACAGGCAAGTAGTGGCATTGGAGCTGTTTATATTCCAGGCACTGCAACAGGTGGCGATCCCAATTCCTGGATGCTGGCCTGCGTTTCCAGCAATGCTAACCGTCCTTTTAACCCCAATGATAAGATTGCACTGGCTTACGTTTATTAAAGATCTAAAGTTCTATGGTTGCAACCCGACCAATTTGATAATTCATAGTGAACCAAAAATAAAAGTCAGAAAAGCCGTTCCGCTGGGAACGGCTTTTCTTATGTGGGTACAACAGTAACCAGCTCAATTAATTTTTCCAAAGTTTATTAGTAACTGTACGCAATTATTTTTAATAAAGGTTGTTGCATTGCTAAAATTTTTAGACCTTCGTTTCCCCATGTAAATAAGGATTGATGTATGCCATCGTAGACATTGAAACAACGGGCGGCTATGCCGCTTCCAACAGCATTATCGAAATCTGCATTCAGGTATATGACGGGCAACAGGTAACAGAACATTTTGAAACCCTTGTGAATCCGGGCAGAGTCATCCCAAAATACATCCAGTCTTTTACTGGCATTTCCAATGAAATGGTGGCCCATGCACCCTCCTTTGAAGACATCGCCGAAAAAGTGTTTACCTGTCTTCAGGGAAATATATTTGTAGCGCATAATGTAAATTTTGATTATTCCTTTATTAAATACCACCTCGACTTTTACGGCTATACTTTCCATTCTAAAAAACTCTGTACCGTAAGGTTGGCAAGGCAAATATTTCCCGGCCTTCCTTCATACAGCCTGGGAAAACTGTGCACTTCATTAGAGATAGAATTGAAAAACAGGCACCGGGCTGGAGGAGATGCTGCGGCTACCGTGCAACTTTTAAAAAGGTTGCTGGAACAGGATGCCGGAGGAATGATTGCTCTCAGCCTGCACCGCAATTCGAAAGAACAGACGTTGCCTCCCCATGTTCCGAAGGCTCATTTTGAAAACCTGCC
>JANLYU010000310.1:0-5820 GCA_031365785.1 Flavisolibacter sp.
CTCAAGGTTTTACTAATCAGTTCAAAGTTGAAAAGGGAAAGCTTCTGGATGTCACCAGCCAAAAAAAATATCAACCTAAGGAGGTAAAGGCAGTTAACTTTTATCGTTTTGAAGGTAATTCTAATCCAGACGATGCCTCCATCCTTTATGCCATTGAAACCACTGATGGACAGAAAGGAACGCTTACCGATGCTTATGGGCTCTATTCTGATGATGAAACAGGGGATTTTTTGAACAAAATAGAAATCAATAAAAAAGTGAATAAAGTGTAATATGTCGAAATTCGAAATGTATGAATGATGGCGGATGAGCAGGTGTATAAGGACATGGCGATCATGAACTCAATTTTTTTTGGGGAGTAAAATGATCAAAATAATGGGGCACGCTCAAATTATTTGAAAACCATTCTGATAAATACATTGCATGGAATTACCTCATGTTGGAGAAGTAAGGCCCCCAAATTTTTAGTGAGGGGCATCATCGAAGCAAATGTTTCCCCCATCTTCCCCTCTCACCAATTCGATAGTTTTCTGTTATCAGAAAGTTTTTTATTTGAATGAAATCTCGCTGAGGTGGATGGAATATTCTATTCGCTGATTATTTCTTTTATCCCAAATTTCCATTTTAATAGCCGGATCTGGTAAGGCCCAGTCAATAGTGAGCATGCCAAAATGATTATCCATGACTGGTCCCTCGATCCGGTTGTCATTAGGCGTAGCAAAAAGCCAGGTGGAGGTGATACCACTGGCTGTTACATCATAAATAGGGTAGAGGCCTTCACTTTTCAATTTAGATATTTCTGCATAGTGAACATCGCCGGATAGGAATAATACGCCATTGGCCCTGGTTTTCTTCACCAGATCAAGGAAACGTTTTTGTTCATGAGGGAAATTAGGCCATCCCTCATATCCGTTGAAAGTGATTCCGAATTGAGAACCAGAACCAATGATCCGCAGGTCGGCTGGTTTATTCAATTGTTCTTCGAGCCACTTCCATTGCGTGTTTCCTAGCATGGTAGAATCTTCAATTTGGTGGGGGTAATATTCCAGGGGGTAAAAAAATTTTTCCTGGTTGTTTAATTCACCTCTGTACAGCCGAAGGTTACTCCGGAAAGTTCGGTTATCCAATAAAATGAGTTGTAATTTTTTACCATTCCCTTCAAAAAAATAGGAAGTATAAATACCATCGTGTTTTCTTCTGTCAGAACCAATGGGTTCATCAAAAAATTTAAAAAAAATATCCCTCGATTCTTTCTTATAAGGATAATATTTCCCGATATCATTCCACCCGAAATCATGGTCGTCCCAGGTAGCAAGTATAGGAACACTTTTTTTCAGACGCTTAAATTCTGGCTTGCTGGCAAGAGTATCGTACTTGGCCTGTAATTCTTTCATATCATAAGTGTCCCCGTAAATATTGTCGCCCAGGTAAATAAACAGGTCAGGGTGGTGTTGTACAACTAGGTCCAATATGGGCTGAGGTTCATTTTCGTGCGCACATGATCCAAATGCAATTTTTGAAATTAAAGGCATAGGTTTTTGCCCCAGTAATTGAATAACGCAAAGGCAGATCAGCAAGCAGGCAATGATTCTCATGATTGAATGTAAGTTTTTCCAGGCATTGTTCCATTCAGGCCTTAGCCTGAAATGAACAGGAAAAGATCCTGCCTCGTCACCACTTTTCAAGTTTTGAGCTGAATTAGGCTTCTTATAACAGCATGCAGGCGCATATTTGCCCAAACGGTTCAAATGAAAGTTTCACACAGCCATACCATATTATATGTTGATGACGACAGGGATGACCTGGAACTCCTTCATCATGCTATACTACAACTGGATGGAACTTATGAGCTGGTTGGAGCCTTTGATGGGGTGCAGGGGATGTCGCGTCTTGAAACTATGAAAGACACCGGAACCTTACCCTGTCTTATTGTGCTGGATATCAATATGCCAAAAATGGATGGTAAGCAAACATTCAAACTCATTAAATCAGACGATGCGCTTCGCTCTATCCCTATTGTCATTTTCAGTACGTCGGATAGCGAAATGGATAAGATTTTTTTCAGCGGATTTAATGTGGAGTATATTGTAAAGCCAGTCAACTCCATCACTTTAAAAAAAATAGCGGAGCGGTTGCTTCATTATTGTTCCAATTGAGACGTTCTTCTTTTATGTCGTGGCTTTTTCATAATAAATTGACCAACAAGAAGGCGATTGATACAATGGCTACTGCTTTTGGGCCTCGGTGGAAACATGAAGTTTGTCGGGCTCAAAATTGCATTTGTCTACAAAAAGATTAGCTATCTTTTCAAGGTCGTAATAATGTAGAGGTTTGGTAAAAAGGTCTACTTTATAACTTTCAGCAAATTGAGTGTCTACAGGACTTGAAGAAGTGCTGAAAAGTACAACAGGAATATTCTTATAGGCATCATTGGTTTTGATGCATGCCAGGGTCTCTCTTCCATTTAAAACAGGCATGTTGATATCCAAAATAATCAGGCAGGGTGTTTTTTGTTCATCCAACAGGCGAACCAGCAACTTCAAAGCTTCTTCCCCGTTCGGAGCATGTTCTACTTGTATATGATCGTGTTTTTCAAAGGCTTTTTTAACCATAAAGAGGTCATCCAGGTCGTCATCTGCATAAAGTATGGTATGCCTGCTGATCATAACGCTAAAATACAAACGATTTTGAAAATATCAATCAATGCGATAACACCCGAGCGTGGTGATTACCTGAGTTAGTTAGCCGCTCCATTTTCTCGGGGTGGTTTGTTGCCCCTGGCTTGCCCTCCCTTTTTACCAGCTTCCCTGGCCTCTGTGGAACTCCATTCATGCGCTACACCTTGTTCATGTGCTGCACGCCCACCCTTACGGGCAATTTCCTTTTGTTTTTGCTGGTCCATGGCTGCAAACCCTCTAATTGATTTTTTTTCAACATTGACCTGTTTTTTATTTTCTTCCATGTCTATAGTTTAAGACCTTGATAATTTGTATCAGGCTATCTGGTTGCCCTGATACAATGTAAGCTAATCTATAATGGCAGGCGCAGGATTATTGATGAGGAACTGACCATATTTGTTGGAGTTTCATCATCAATCCAAGTTTTGATAAAAGGAAAGAACCACATGGCTAGAAGGAAGTTTCAGCCTGAATAGTTGGTAATAATGGCTGGGCCAGGTTACAATAAGAATTGGCAATCGTAATTTTACGAGTATGAACTATAACCGATACTCTTTATTTTTGCATCAATTACGACCCTGACCTTAACCATAAACCATGATCAATTCTATAAAGAAGGGATTACCCATCTGCAGTATTTTCATTGCCGATGATGATAATGACGACCTTCTTTTTTTTAAGGATGCACTTGGGAAAATTGATGACTCTATTAAGCTGGAAACTGTAAGCGATGGTGTTTCCCTGTTATCTCTTCTTTCACATTTAAAGCCTGATCTTTTGTTTCTGGACCTTGATATGCCTGGGAAAAACGGGCTGGAATGCTTATTGGAAATCCGAAGTAACCCCAATCTCATCAACCTGCCAATTGTAGTATTCAGCAGCACCACAAGACCAGCAAATATTGAAACAGCTTATGAAATGGGAGCTGATCTTTTCTTTATCAAACCACCGAATTACAATGATTTGATTTCATCCATCAGAGCTATTCTTCAATTGAAATGGGAGATACCTTCACAAGTGAAGGATCAATACTATGTAAATGGAAGGTATGTAGCTTTTATGTAGCGGCACAGGAAGTAACCTCATTTTCTTCTGGTGACTTCGTTTTTTCTGTTTTCTTCAATGGCATCTGCCAGAAACAACTCTGCATCATGTATCCAAAGCGGTAATAACTGGGCCGAGGTTTTCCACTGACCTTCCGCATTTTTGTACATACTGAACATCACCCGGTTGCCTTTGTCATCAGGGACATCAATACTATATCTGGATTCATCACTATTAGTCGTTTGCCGGAAATTAAATTCCCTTTGGCGCTCACCTGCCTTAATTACTTTTGAAAAATAAGTGCTCATGAATTGATTAGGTTCTTTGTGTACAAATGGTTTTTAGACCGCGAGGCCTTGGTAATAATTAATTCAAAATCTTTTAAAACCATCTCTTTCCGGAAAATTACTTTTTTTAGGTTTCTCTTCTTTTGGACGGGCTACCACCACTGAAATGGCACGATTATCTATCTCCGTATTATTCAGTTTACTGATGGCTTTTTCAGCTTCTGTATCATTAGGCATTTCAACAAAAGCAAAACCTCTTGACTGACCGGTATTATAATCTGTAATGACTTTAGCGGAGCTCACCTGACCATGTTGCGAAAAAAGATCTTTCAATGATTTTTCAGTTACACTAAAGCCAAGATTAGAAACATAAAGGTTCATACTATTTATTTGAAAAGTGATCCAAGGTCTGAGGTCAGCATACGGGTGAAAAAATGAGGTAAATCTTCCTAACCTGGTGCTGAAAACTCAAATGTTTTACTTTTTTAAAGGTAATCTAAATACTTAGCTCCATCAATAAAATAACCTTCCAGGAGTTTAAAAACCATCGGTTAAAAGAGAAAGTTTTGAAAATTCTGCTCCATTGAATATTCGGGCCAGGGTTGGATTTTTTGATTTTGTATACTCATCGAAATGCTTTCGCGTAACAATTCTCCAGAAATTCTTCGCCTTTAAATCATTATAATCTGCATCCATTAAAAACAGTCCATAAATCGTTTCCCTTTTTTTGAAATCGATTTTGACATAACTGTTTACGGGCGCAGCTTTTGTTTCAATGAACTTTTGTATTTCTTCATTATTCATATTCAAATATAATCATTCGGCAAAAGGAGAGGGCCGGCTGGTTCTGGTTCCTGGATGTTGTCTTTTGTTGGGAGCATGTACTTTCACAGTAGCCATTTTCCGATCTGAAGATGGCGTTTCCTTGACAGTATCAGGTCTTTTATCCTCATAAGGATGCGATTCCGCCGGAATCTTCAAACCGATGAGTTTATTGATATTTTTTAAGTCTGCCACTTCTGCTGCATCACAAAATGAAATTGCCATTCCATCGGCACCGGCTCTACCAGTCCTGCCTATTCGGTGAACATAAGTTTCCGGTACTTCTGGTAAGTCAAAATTGATCACGTGGGTGAGGGCATCTACATCAATGCCCCTCGCTGCAATATCAGTAGCAACTAAAACTTTTAATTTACCATTTTTAAATTGTGAAAGCGCATATTGTCTGGCGGTTTGCGATTTGTTACCATGTATGGCTGCTGCCTGAACATTCATTTTTTTCAGATCCTTGGTAATTTTATCAGCTCCGTGCTTAGTCCTGGAAAACACCAGGGTGCGGCTAATCTTCTTTTCCTGAAGGAGGTGAAGTAATAAGGAAAGTTTGTCCCTCTTATTTACAAAATAAACGGCTTGTTCAATTTTTTCCACCGTGGAGGAAACTGGTGTCACTTCTACCTTCACTGGGTGGTGCAATAATGAACCGGCCAGCTGGGCTATCTGAGGAGGCATTGTGGCGGAGAAAAAAAGTGTTTGTTTTTCTTTGGGCAATAACCTGATGATTTTTTTTACATCATGGATAAAACCCATGTCGAGCATGCGGTCGGCTTCATCCAAAACAAATATTTCCAGGTGATCCAGGTGCACATAGCCCTGGTTAATAAGGTCCAGAAGCCTGCCTGGTGTGGCAATCAGCACATCTGTTCCATTCCGCAACGCAATGGTTTGTGTATGCTGGGATACACCACCGAAAATCACTTCCTGCTTTACATCTGTATACCTGCCATAGGCTTCAAAGCTTTCGTGAATTTGTA
>JANLYU010000317.1:0-7125 GCA_031365785.1 Flavisolibacter sp.
CAAAATGTAAAATCTTGTATTAGCGAACATGACAATTATCTCAATTATGTAGATGAACGAGAAGAAACTTGGCTCAACTATACTTTTCATTTGAACGAAGACAAAGAACGAGAAGTTACCTGAGCGATTCACTTCAGAAACTTTCCACGCAGGAAATCCTGGTGAGCGTAATTCATAAAGGGGTGGGCCAGATCAATGAAAGTGATATTGTGCTGGCAGAGGCTTCCGATGCGGTGATCATTGGCTTCAATGTTCGTCCGTCTATGCAGGCCAGTCGCCTGGCTGAAGGGGCCGGAATCGAAATCAAAACTTATTCGATTATCTATACTGCCATTGACGAGATCAGGAGTGCGATGGAAGGAATGCTGGAACCTAAGATGCAGGAAAAGATTGTGGCCAATGTGGAGATCCGGGAAGTGTTCAAGTTCGACAAGGCTACGGTGGCAGGTTCTACAGTATTGGATGGAAGAATCAAGCGGGATAATAAGATCAGGCTGATCCGGGATGGTATTGTGGTGTATCCAACTGCTGAAGGTGCCAGTGCCGAACTCGGATCCCTGAAGCGTTATAAGGATGATGTGAAAGAAGTGCTGGTGGGAATGGAATGCGGCCTTACCATTAAGAATTATAATGACATCAAGGTGGGAGATATTGTGGAAGCGTATGAAACAGAAGAAGTAAAGCGCACCTTGTAGATTGAGTTGTCATCCTTTATAGTATTGTCATCTTTTATAATATTGTCACCCTTTATTGGGTTGTCATTCTTTATAATATTGTCATCCTTTATTGGGTTGTCATCCATTTTTCATATTGTCATTCGTTATTGCCTTGTCATTCAGTTTCCACCATGTAATCCTTTTCCACCTTGTCATCCAGTTTTCACCTTGTCATCCAGTTTTCACCTTGTCATCCCGACGTAAGGAGGGATCTTTGGTTTGACCTGATGAAAGGTTGAATGAAGAAGGATTGGTTGTACCATTTTATTATCTCGGAAGCCGTCTTACCCGAAGCCTCAGATCCCTCCTTCGTCGGGATGACAAAGTTGTTGGGACGACACGAGGTCGGGATGACAATGAGGTTGGGACGACGCGAGGTCGGGATGACAAAGTTGTTTCGATGACAAAGATGATGGGATGACAAAAAAGATGATGGGATGACAATGAGGTTGGGATGACAAAGAGGTTGGGACGACTCGAAGTCGTGCTGACAATGATATGGACAGACAAGAGTATGTTCCTGTAGGTTCGATATTCATAGAGATTTGTTAATCCCTGCTTTTACCCCCATAGTCCTCTCTCTAAAAGGTATTTTTGGAAACATTTGATTTTATGAAGAAAGCTTTCTTTGTTTTCCTTGGAATTTTTTCGGTAATGCTCTCATTTGCTCAGCAAAAGAAAATAGTTGCCGACAAGATTCTTGGAATCGTGGGCGACCGTATCATCCTGTATTCTGATGTACAGAATTCCATTGCCGACATCCTGCGGCAGGGTGGAACAGTTCCGGAAAATGCACAGTGTTCTATTCTGGAACAGGCGCTGGTATCGAAAGTACTGATGCTGCAGGCAGAAAAAGATTCCCTGGTGGTAACACCGGAGGAAGTAGAGGCAGACCTCGACCAGCGGGTGCGTTATTTTATCAGTCAGTACGGGACACAGGAAGCCGTAGAGCAGCTGGCAGGAAAAACCATTTACCAGATCAAGGATGATGCTAGGGAATCAGTTCGCGAAAAACACCTGGCCGAAGCCATGCAAAAAAAGATTGTGGATGTCATCAAGATCACACCTGCTGAAGTGAAAACCTATTTTGATAAAATCCCCAAGGACAGTCTGCCGTTTTTTGAATCTGAAGTGGAAGTTGGGCAGATCATTATTTATCCCAAAGCTTCTCATGACCTTGAAAAGTATGCACAGGACGAATTGGCCAATTATAAGAAACAGATTGATTCCAAACTCCTCACTTTTGAGCAGGCGGTTAAAAGATTTTCTGACGAGCCTGGTGCCAAGGAAAGAGGCGGACTGATTCAAATGAACCGCAACGAAAAAAACTATGACCCCGCTTTCATGGCGGCAGCCTTCCGGCTGAAAGAAGGTGATATTTCTCCTATCATTAAAACTAAATTCGGTTATCACCTCATTTTAATGGTGCAACGTAACGGTGACGATGTGGTGGTGCGCCACCTGATCAAGATCCCGCCGGTTACTGACGAAGAAATGAATGCAGGCCTGTCTAAGCTGGATTCAGTACGGGCTAAGCTGATTGCCGGCACGATTGACTTCAATACTGCTGCAGGAAAATACAGTGAAGACGACCAGGCCAAGTTTGCAGGACCCCTGATCACAAGCAGCGATGGAGATACTTATAACAGGATAGATGAACTGGATAAAGAGATTGTAGCCGTGCTGGGTAAATTAAAGATTGGTGAATACTCCCAACCAATGCAATTCAACGATGAACGTGCCCAGAAAAAAGGGGTAAGGATCCTGTACCTGAAATCCAGGTCGGAGCCGCACGTAATGAACCTGCGTGATGATTATAATAAAATTTCGCAGGCTGCCCAGGAAGAAAAGAAATACTTGGCCCTGGAAAAATGGATGAATACCCACATCCCCACCTATTACATCATGATTGACCCGGATGCTTCGAGCTGTGCGCAATTGCAAAAATGGACCAATGCGGTCAAGGCAACGGCAACGAGCAATAGCAAGGCATTTTAAAGGATCTCTTGCTGTTGTACATCCTCCCAGTAGCTTCTTTTATACGTATCATGTGATCACCACAGTATTTTTTTAGGATGCCAGGATGATCCGGGCGCACTACAGGTAAACCGTTAGTCTTTTCAAATAATTTCCCCTGAGCTGTGCCGTTTTGATACAGGGCTTATCTTAGTGTGTTCGTCAAAGAATTCAACATCCATGTTCTCCAGCCTGAAAAACAAAGATCTTTCCATTCCGGAACGATTTCTTCCTGACCTTTTATCAGGCTATCCCTTGCCCACCTGGGTGATTTCAGCATCCGGAACCTCCATTGTTTTTGTGAATTCCGCAGCGGCTGAACTTTTAGGATATGCAAAGGATGAAATGCTATCCCTGAATTTTTTCGATCTGTTCTCAGAAAAAAGCAAGGTTGTTTTTTTCCATCAGCTATCGAAACAAACTACTAAACTTTCAGGCACCTTCACCCAACGTAAAAAAAACGGGCAGGCTGTGATCACTGAAGTTTACGCTGCCGCTTTAAAAATCGATGGCACAGATCATTATCAGGTTACTGCCGTTGACATCACCAACAGGACCTGTTCTCAGGATCAGCGGGAAGCTGAAATTCTGAACTATACTACCTATATACAACAAAGTTTTGAAGGAATTTTTTGTCTGGAAATGGTGCCACCCATTCCGGTAAGTTGGGGCCACCAGGCCATCCTGGAAATGGCGGCGAATAATAATATTTTAGAATGCAATGATGCGCTGGCAGGCATGTATCGTTTTAAAGATGCCATTGATGCAAAAGAAAAATTGTCAAAGCCGCTGATCGATTTTTCAGATCCTTCCCTCAAAGAATATTTTAATTTATTTATGGATCAGGGGTTTCGTTTGATGAATATGGAATCCAGTGAAAAAGAAATCGATGGTACTACCCGTGTTTTTCTAAATAGCCTTATTGGTGTGGTACACGAAGATCACCTTACCCATATATGGGTCACGAGGAAAGAAATTACGGACCGTAAAAAAACTGAGGAGGAATTGAGGTTGATGGCATTGCTGGTGGAACAAACTTCAGACGTACTCACCGCCTCTGACCTGGAATTCAGACCCATAACCTGGAACAAAGCGGCGGAAACGGTGTACGGTTTGAAATATCAACAGGTAATTGGTAAAGATATCAGCCAGCTGATCGACTTCCGTTATTACAACTCTACCCGCGAAATAATTCGCAACACCATTCTGAAGGAAGGAGAGTGGAGGGGTGAAGCTTCTTTTATCAGGCCTACAGACCAAAAGAACGTAACTGTTTTGATAAGTTTTAAATTGTTGCGTGATCGCTATGAGCAGGACCTTGGTTACCTGATAAGCGCTACCGATATCACAGATCGAAAAGAAGCAGAATCCAGACTGCGGGAAAGTGAAAACCGTTTCAAGGAAATGGCCGACTCCGCACCTTCCATGATCTGGATGACAGATGAAAACAACCTCACCATTTACACGAACAGGGAATGGCTTCAGTTTACCGGTAAAGATATCGTTGGTGATCCTGATGGATGGAATTCCGTGGTGTACAAAGAAGATAAGGAAGAAACCTTAGCAGCTTACCAAAAAGCCTTCGTTGACAAACAACCGGTAACCCTGAATTATCGCCTGCGGAAAATAGATGGAAGTTATCGCTGGGTAACAGATGTAAGTGTTCCCAGGTTTTTAAACAATGGTGATTTCATTGGATACATAGGATCTGTTGTGGACATAGAGGACCAGAAACAAAAACAGGAACAACTGCTTTATCAGGCAATGATACTCGAAAATGTTTCTGATATCATTGTTACCACTGACCTGGACATGAAGATAAGGGTGATGAACAAAGTGGCGGAGAAATTTTACGAGGTCACGGAAGAAGAAGCCATTGGAAAAAGAGTCAGTGAACTGGTGACCCTAAATTTCAACAACACTACTGCTGAAAAGGCACTGGAAGAACTGACCAGCAAAGGGATCTGGAAGGGCGAGGTGTATATTCATAATAAGCAGGAAGAAACCATTTATTTTCTTCATACGGTAAAGTATGTTACTGATGAAAATGGAACGAGGATCGGATTTCTTTCCACCGGAAGAGATATCACGGATCGTAAAATGGCGGATGAAAAATTACAAACCAGTGAACAATTCTACAGAACTCTTATCGCGGATTCACTGGACGGGATGATCCTCATGGATGCAGAGGGCAAGATCACTTTTTCATCTCCTTCGGTAAAAAATGTGCTGGGCTTTGAAGTGGAGGAAGTGATTGGCCGGAATGGATTTGAATTTGTACACCCGGATGATATCAAATGGGCATTTGAATCTTTTCAGAAGGAAATAGTGGAAAATCCTAAAGTGAAATTCATTGTGGTGCGCCTGCAAAAAAAATCAGGAGAATGGTTGTGGTGTATGGTTCGTGGACATAATTTATTAAACAACAAAAACATCAATAGCCTGGTCGTTTATTTTCATGACGATACACTTCGCAAACAGGCCAGCGACGCACTCAAGGAAAGTGAAAAGCAATTCAGTAACCTGATCCGTGATATACAATTAGGTGTGGTGATGCAGGACCATGAAGGACGCACGATCCTTTGCAATGATGCGTTTGCAGACATATTCTCGGCAAAAAGAGAAGACCTGGTGGGTCAAACCATCCAGGACCTGGCACTGGATCCTGTTCATGAAAATGGAGAGAAGTTCAAGCAGGAAGAGCGCCCGACTTGGAAAGCGATCCAGACCAAACAACCTGCCCGCGACGTGGTAATGGGCATCCTGAGACCCAATGTAACGCACCGCGTGTGGATGCTCATCAACGCAGATCCTGTTTTTGATGACCAGGGACAACTGCTCCATATTATCTGTTGTGTAAAGGACATCACAGAATGGAAAAAAATGGAAGAAGATCAGTTGGTGAAACAGATCCAGCACCAGCGGCAACTGACCCAGGCCTCCATTGATGGGCAGGAGAACGAAAGAATGGAAATTGGTAAGGAATTACATGATAATATTGGGCAGCAGCTGACCACTATCAAACTTTTTCTGGACCTGGCTAAATCAACTGTCAATACCGAAACCGATGAAATGGTAAGCATGGCACTAAAAGGCGTTTCTGAGGTCATCAATGAAGTACGTGCCTTGTCACGCTCCCTGGTGCCTTCCACGCTTCAGGATCTGGGACTGGTAGAATCTGTAACGGAACTGGTGGAATCCATTTCCAGGACTCAATTGATGGTGATCAGGTTTGATGATGAAGATTTCGATGAAAGCCTGGTCATGGAAAATCAAAAGCTCACACTTTTCAGGATCATACAGGAGCAGCTTAACAATATAGTGAAACATGCACAGGCCGAAAATACCTGGATCGGTTTAAATATTTGTTCCAACCACATCGTATTGAAAGTACAGGATGATGGTGTTGGTTTTGAAATGGAAAAAAATCGCAAAGGCCTTGGCTTCATGAATATCAGGAACAGGGCCGACCTGTTGAATGGAAAGTCAGAGATATTTTCCCAACCGGGAGAAGGATGCCTGCTGGAAGTGACAATCCCTCTGGTGAATATCGAACCAGCCTGACTGAAATGAAAAACGAATAACGAACCTGCCGGCAGGGCGTTAATCACATTTGTTCCCCCGACTTAATTGTCATCCTAACCACTTGTATTGTCATCCCGACGAAGGAGGGATCTGAGACTTGGGTTCTGAACCTGCATGCAGATAGAAAGCTGGTTGTACGTTGTTGCCGTCCCAGGCAAGCAAGTTCAATCATCGATATTCCATTGTTTGGATTAAATTTGCGGCTCCTGATGAGTGATTCGATCCAACACGAATGCGGCCTTGCCTTTATCCGGCTGCGCAAGCCCTTTTCCTATTATCAGCAGACCTATGGCTCCGTGATGTGGGGACTGAACAAGATGTACCTGCTCATGGAGAAACAACATAACCGCGGGCAGGATGGTGCGGGTCTTGCTTCAGTTAAACTGAATGTGGAACCTGGTTATCCTTTTCTTTCCAGGATGAGAAGCAGTCAGCCCCAGCCCATTGCAGACATTTTCCGTCAGATCGGTGAAGAATTCAATGACCTTCAGAAATTCAATCCTGATTTTGGTAATCATGCTGGCCTGATGAAAGGACACCTTTCCTTCCTTGGCGAATTGCTGCTGGGCCACCTCCGTTATGGAACACAGGGAAAGAACAATGTGGAATTCTGCCATCCTTTTTTAAAAAGAAATACCATACCGGCAAGAAACCTGGCGCTGGCGGGAAACTTCAACCTCGTTAATACAGATGAATTGTTTGAGCTGGTGAACATGGACCCGGGCGTTTTTCAAAAGCAAAGCGATCTTGCCGCTATGATGGAAGTGGTACACCATTTCCTGGTAAAAGCAGATGAAGCTTCTCAACA
>JANLYU010000339.1:0-5165 GCA_031365785.1 Flavisolibacter sp.
AGAAGTAAGGAATGTTCAGGTAATTCATCACCTCACCTTTTTCATTTCTTACGGCGGAATAGATACTCCAGTAATTCAGTGAGCTGAGTGATTCCTGCTGTACATGCTGCACTTCCCTCATTCTGTCAAGATGATAATAAGCCAATGGGTGCATCTTATGGCTAAGTATACCTTTTTCATATACATCATCCTCAGAAGAAACCTGCAGGTTTCCATCAAGGTCGTATACATTGACATCTGCATTATGGATGTCGGCTACTTCATTGACAAGTTTCTGAAGATTCAAATGGGTGGCAGAATCTGACAGATTGGGGTTGAAAGCAGCTGTATCACTTAATCTTTTTTGCATTTCCCGTACCATGACTCCGGCGGTAACGCTTAGCTTGTCCACATTATTCCGGTTATACCTGGTTATGAAAAAAGAAATGGTAGCGGCTCCAATAATGAGAAAAGAAAGAATGCTGATGAAAATTACGGTCCCATGGATCTGCGAACGGATACTGAGCTGCCCAAAAAAACTGAAAGACTTTCGGTCCCGGAAGAGTTGAAGCAACAAAGCCATCAATTGCAGCAGTCCTACCATAAAAAGAAAAGCGCAAAACAAGTAGGAGAAAAGTGTGATGCTTTCTATCAGTGTATCTTTTTTCTTGGCGATCAGCACTACTTTTTTATTACTGGCCTTGTACCACAATTCCGTATAGGTGCCATTATTCCTCGTTTCGAAGTCTGTTTTTGGAACCTGATTGTCTGTGAGCGTGATCTGAAAGGGATACTTGCTGGAAGAAGAGATCAGCAACTTATTGGTATAAACGGCATACGAATAAATGGGTGAATTCTCCGCATCCCTTTTAGTGAGCTGCCGGAAAAGTTCAGGATATAGTGCATCAGTGGGCCCATATTTCCGAGGGGTTGACACAATAAAAAAGGTTCCGATGAGACTGAAGCTATCGCGTACCTGCCTTCTGGTGATATACGTAAACTTGTCGTAAGATGTTTCGTGGTAGTTGAGGTCCGGAATTCCGGTAGGCTTACTTTGAACGGTGAAAATGGTATTGAGTTGTGGAAAACCAACCTTGTCATCATTATTGATGCCTTTGTTCAAAGAATCAAATACATATATTTTAGTATCGTACCGGGTACTGTATCCGGTAAAGTTTTGCTGAAGTATGCTGTCCCGGATCATCCTGTTCGCCAATTTGTCCCTGAACCTGAAAAAATTATTGACGAGAAACCTGTTGTCCAGATAGGTAATGGCTATGCTGAGGGTACGGTCATTGGAAGGATCCGTAATGCGGTCGTATTTTTCTGCAATGCTTCTCCGAACCCTTAATTCGTTTTCTCTATTACCCTGCAGTATAATTGCGGAAAGAGAAATGGAAAATACAAAGATCCAGAACAAAACACCTGCCACGGTGACTCTGAACCGGTTGATGATGAATTTTTCTTCGCTTACCAGAAGTGTATAGATGACCAGCCATAATAAAACGGGAAGATGAAAAAGCACAATGTTATTACCTGACCTCAGGGTCAAAAAAAGCAAGCCCACCACAACCAGTAAAAAGTAAATCAGAATAAAGTTGAATCTGAAAGCAGGAAAAATAAAGCGGAAAACCAGCCTGCTGAAATAATGGTAGGTGAGTGAAAGAATGGCCAGCACAATAAGCCCGAAAACTGTAAATATATCCAAACCAAAAAAATTAGTGACACTGAATGAGATTTTGGAATCAGTGACCAGGCTCCTTACGATATCAGCCATTTGAAAGGTGGAAATGATCAATAGGAAAATAGCCATCATGCCTGCCACATACTTCCCCCAGCCCCGGATGAAAGAAGGCAATTTCTGAACCGGTCCAATATTGAACCAGGAAAAAAGCACCAGCCAGCAGAATAATGAGGAATTAATCAGCAGGTCGCCGAGGGAGGGATTGATGTTATTGGTAGCATACACGGAAGGATCGAACATGGAAAACTGCCGTAAAGAAAGCAAGTATGGAAAACGGTACAGCAGCAGGCGCACCACTATAAAAACAGTGGCAAGAAAAAGAATGCCATACAGGGCGCGGTACTTGCGCACAATGGTGTCGGCAACCAGGTGAAAGAAGATCATCAGGAAAATAAAGCCAGCAATACGAAGAAAAAGGGTGATTGGGTCTGAAGCAGCTACATGTGTATAGCTCACGCCTTTTATATAAAAAATCGTTTTGCCCTCAGCAGATTTAATAGGAAAAGGAGTTACTCCTTCGGAAATGGAAATTTTTCTAATGGCACTTTTATCATGCACGAACTGCGTAAGGAGGTAATCTGTTTCCAGATAAAACTGGTTGAGAACCGGGATCAGTATATAAGCGATCACGTTGTTGGTCATGCCCCGGAAACTCAGTGTGGTTTTGGTAACTATATAATACCCATTGGCCAGACGCTGGAAATAATTTCCATCTGGAAGACTGAAATCAGCATTGGGCGGAAGTATCCGCTGATTGTTCCAGAAGAGCAGGTCCTGTTTATCAGAAATAGTTTCGGCAAAAAGAAAAATGCCATACTGCCTGGAAGCCACGTCGTTGAATTCATTCAGCGACTCTGTTTTCAGCACCAGCTTGCGCATCAGCAGATTATCGTGCAACAAAAGGCCGGCATCGTTTTCCTGTTTTTGAACGTAGCGCTGCAACAGCCGTTGCTGATAAGCTACGGATGGCTGAACTTTGAAATAATAGTCAGATACCAACGAAAGGAGAAACAATATCAAGGTAAGAATCAGAAGATTGCGCTTACGGAGGCCATAATATAAATTCGGAAGGTTCAATCTTTTTCGCGTTTGATCTGATTCCAGATGGCATCCATTTCCAATAGGCTCATTTGCCGAAGGTCCTTACCGTCAGCCATCGCCCTATCTTCCATATCTGTAAACCGGGAAATGAATTTTTTATTGGTGCGTTCCAGTGCATTTTCGGCGTCAATGTTCAAAAACCGTGCGAAATTAACCAGCGAAAAGACCAGGTCACCAAACTCCTCTTCCACGTGATCCTGTTCACCAGATGCAATGGCTTGTTTTAATTCTGCTTCTTCTTCCCTGACCTTTTCCCAAACCTGTTCCTTGTTTTCCCATTCAAAACCAACCTGCTTCGCTTTTTCCTGCAACCGCATAGCTTTCACCAGGGAAGGTAAAGCTTTAGGAACCCCTGAAAGAACTGATTTCTTTCCTTCGCGCAGTTTCATTTTCTCCCAATTGCGTTTGACATCCTCCTCACTATTTACTTCCACCAATTTTCCCCCATTCATTTGATCACCATAAATATGCGGATGACGATGGATCAGTTTTTCAGTGATGCCTTCTATTACTTCCTTCACGGTAAATTGTTGTTGTTCCGTAGCTATCCGGGCATAAAAGATAATATGTAGCAAAAGGTCACCCAATTCCTCTTTCATCGAAATCCAATCTTTTTCAGCTATGGCTTCGGTCAATTCATAAGTTTCTTCAAGGGTCATCTGGCGCAGCGTGTGTATGGTTTGTTTACGGTCCCACGGACATTTCTCACGGAGTTCCATCATTATTTTTACGAGGGTTTCAAAAGCATCACCGGTTGCATTCATAATTAATCTTTGAAAAAGGAAAGTAAGATAAAAAAGAGCAGCAAAAAGGACACTATTAATAAAGCCACGATATTGAGAAGTAAGAATTTGACAAACGTTTTGCCTTTTCCCTGTAGGTAAAAATGCTTCATGGAAAAATACAGGTAAACACCCGGCATCATAAAGAAAAGCACGGATAGAAATTGAAGAAAGCCCCAGTGCAGCCTGTCATGTGCCGCATTCAGCAGAAAGAAAATGAGCAGAATGATGAAGGTGAAAATATAATGGTAAAGTGTAAAAATGGCATGATCGCTGTAAAAGATGGGCTTCTTTCTGATGTATAATAATTTCAAAATAAGGGCAAAGAATGGAAGCGATACGAAAAGTAAATAAGGAAGATAATGAAGGAAGGTGGTGGTAATGGCAGTAAAACTGGCTGAAAGGTCGTCGCCATACTTCTTTTTGGTAGCTTCCCATCTTGACTGAATTCTATTCTGCAACCATGGCGACTTGCTGGAAATATCTACCTCATGTCCAGTTATTCTCCTTGCCGTTAAACCATAAGGATGATGGTCCTCATAGATGAAAAATGAAGAATCATTGAACATCATTTTGGTGGTGTCCCGCAATTGAATCCGGTAACTGGTGTCCAATAAATAATTCAATCTCCGATGCAAAGAGGAATCTGTTGCCTGTGCCATCATTTGATGATTGGTGTTGGAGGCAAGGTCAAACCGTTCCTGTTTCGAAAGGATCTTCCCTTCACTGAGCTGGATGCCTTTTCCGGGATGGGTGATGGAAAAGAAAACCAGAAAGAAAAATGCTGAAGTGAACAAATACATTTTCATAGGTTCCAGGTAAAGTTGTCTTCTACCTTGAATGTATTCGGCCGGAACGAAGCCTGGCTTGAAGATCAGATTTCTAAGCGTTCCGAAGAATTTACCGTCAAAATGTATAATATCATAGATAAAATGGGTGATGAAGCCCCAAACAGTAAGGTGGGGAACGACGTTTTCTTGCCCGCAAACCTGGCAAAAGCGCCCTTGAACCAGGGATCCGCAATTCAAACAGTTCTTTTCAGTACGTTCTGGCTGGTGAGACACGAAAATTTTTCTTAAAAATAGGGACAAAATCGGCAGAACCTGATTTGTTTCTCCCATTCACCAAAGCATTTTCTATTTTTGATGAAACAATATCTTCATGAAAGCAAATTTATTTTTTGTCTTTTTCTTTTGTGGGTTAAACGTGTCTGCTCAATATTATTATAAGGATATTGTAGGAACGAAAGAAACTTCAGACATGATTAGGGCATACCAAAAAAATAAAGTAAGCCGTGTGCTTCTGACCAGTCTCAATGCCACCAATCAAAAGGATGAAAATTTTCTGGTGGAACAACACGTTTCAACCGAGCAACAAACACTAACGACGCTGACCCGTTCCTACATTACGGACGAATCAGTACTTGTGTCTTTTTTTGATGCCAAAGGAAATGTAATCAGAACCATTGACAGCAGCGACAGGGTGATCAGTATTACAACCTATGAATATGACACCTCCGGACATTTGAATCTGGTTTCCTCTTCCTCCTCTGATTCAGC
>JANLYU010000356.1:0-5159 GCA_031365785.1 Flavisolibacter sp.
GGCATTGATATAATGAATGATGAACCTTGGCAGTCCGGTGGCTCATGTTATTATTCACTTCTCAACCTTTTACGCCTCACGATCGACATATGTCCAACGATTTCGATAATTCAAAACCGATATCATCTGATCCGCAAAACACTTACAACCTGGCGGTCAGGTATATGTCGTATCTCAATCCGTTGACGTTGAGAAAAAGGGGCACCAGGGCCAAAGCTATTTTTGCCCTGGGAATGGTTTGCATTTTATGGGGTACTACCTGGCTGGCTTCGCGTGAAGGGGTTCAACACATGCCTGCATTACAAATGGCAGGCATCAGGCAATTTTTTGGAGGTGCCTGCTATGTGTTATTTTTTATTTTTAAAAAAACCGCATTCCCCAAAGGAAAAGAATGGATTCCTATCCTTATACTTAGCTTTTTGAATTTCATTCTTAGTAATGGTTTGTCCACATGGGGACTTCAGTATGTATCTGCAGGACTTGGCTCCATCATTGGTGCCATTTTTCCTTTGTGGCTGGTGTTGATAGGCCTGTTCAGCAACAAATCGCAATTGCAAACTAAATCAGTGATCGGCCTATTGCTTGGTTTTGGAGGTATCTGTGTTATTTTTTATGAGCATTTGCAGGATTTTGTTGATCCCGGATTCAGGTTCGGTATATTTATTTCACTTGTTTCCACTTGGTCGTGGGCGTTCGGCACGATCTACACAAAAAAACATGCCCTTCGTTACAACCCTTATTTTGGTTTGGGTTTGCAAATGATGATTTCCGGAATCACGCTTTATTCAGTTGCACACTTGTCACATCATTCAATTTCATTGGATCTTATCCCCTGGCAATCCTGGGCGGCTATCGGATACCTGGTACTTTTTGGTTCCGTCATTTCTTTTATAGCTTACCTGTACGCATTACAAAATCTCTCTACAGAACAAACGTCGCTGTATGCATATATTAATCCGATTGTTGCGGTGCTGCTGGGTTGGATCATTTTTCAGGAAAAGCTTACGGCCTTTATCATTGTTGGTGTAATGATTACCCTTGTGGGAGTTTATGTAGTGAACAGAAATACAGGAACTTCAACTGGCAGTTAGGACCATGCCAACAAATTGTTCATAGACTTCTCTCCACCCTCTAAATTCTTCGCCGGTTCCCAAAAAACTATTGTGCCAGATAGTAATCATCGTACCATCAACCGCCTTGATTTCCCTGTATAAGCGCACCATTTCCTCCAATGCCTTTTCCGCATCCTGGTGCTGTTCGTAAAAGGAATTCGCATCCATGAAACAAAATGGATGGACCAGCAACTTTGTGGCAACTTCCTTAGTGAGATCGTACCAATAAAAAGGGGTGGTAATAGATGCCCTGAATCCATTAATGGTGCCATACCCCATGGAATAATCATGTGTGACTCTGGCGTTGAGGAGGTGCTGGTAAGTAGTGGGAAACTTTAACCTGATATAGTGTTGCCGGGAAGCATCCAGCGTGCACTTCGTGATTTGCTCCAGCGTTTTTTTTTCTTTCATTATCAGCGAAGAACGATCGCCGCTGGCCCATGAAGGATGTAATCCCACTGGATACTTATCTGCTAGCTGTCTGATTAACTTCCGGAATTCTTTCTTTCTAACGTTGATATTTTTATCGAAAGAGTTGATTTGTGTGGCCACAAGAATAAAGTAGCAGGGTTTCAGGCGGTAGCTTTCATGAAGGGTTTCCATCCACTGATAAGCGTCCAATGGATCTGCTTTTTTGCCAAGCAAAACTTCGATCCTGTCAACGGCTTCCCTCATTCTTCGCTGTAATAATGACAAAAAAATGCCACCGGTATTTCTTACCCATCCTTTTCTCAGGTAGCTCCATGCCATATCAATATCATAGGTTGGATAGAAAGTAAAACTAGTTTTTGATGGATTAAAATGGGCATTGGTCCTGGCCAAATATTTTCTAAAATCTTCCATCCAAATGTTGATTAGAGGAAGGTGAAGGAACGCATTTTTGAAAGCAATGGATTCCTGGTGGCTAAACCTTCCCAGGGCATCCCTCTTGTGGGGAAGGTATTCTTCGTAGCGGGTGATGAGGAAAAAGGTGGCGGCCAGAAGGTCAAATTCCAGATCTCCACCGGTTTTGAAAAAACAGGGGTAAGTTTTCCGGTTTAAGTTTTCTGTGTGTTTCATAAAACATTCAATCGTTACCTGGGCGACATGTTTTTCTGAAAGTAAAGGATGCGGGTGGATGTGTATTTCACCTTGTAAGAGTGGATCCGCACTGTAATTAATTTTTGTTATTTCAGAAGCTTGCCTGTAATGGATTTCATCGTTGGTCAATCTAAAAGACAAACCGTAATACTGCGATAAAAAATCCAAAATGTACTGAAGCCTTGGAGAAAAAATAGGACTAAAAATCAATACCTCGTAATTCATTGCACTATTTTCTTTCCTTCCACATTTGGTTGAATGATTTCTCGCTGAACTGTAGGTCGGTTCGGTGTTTTTTCCAGTTCTTCACAAACGTATTGACCACCCAGTTTTTTATTTTGGCAGAACCCGTGTTCATCAGGCGCCTGTGCAGCATCGCTTTTTTCCAGAATTTCCAGGCCATCTTTTCTGCAAATGCCGAATGGCCCTGGTCCACTGCCTCATGCCTGTTATGAAGTAACAATTCATGCAAATTAATTTTGACCGAACAAACTTCTGTACAATTTCCACAAAGAGAAGACGCGTAACTCAGATGCTTCCAGTTTTCCATTTCCTGCAGATGGGGCGTGATCACGGCTCCAATTGGACCACTATAGGTAGCATCATATGCATGCCCGCCAATGTTTTTATAAACCGGACATGCATTCAGGCAGGCGCCGCAGCGAATGCAATACAGGGATTCACGCGCTTTTTCATTGGCCAGGATCTTGGTCCGCCCATTATCCAGAAGGATCACATACATTTCCTCCGGACCATCATTTTCCGCTACCTGTTTGGGGCCGGTGATAATGGAACTATACACCGTTACTTTCTGTCCGGTACCATAAGTAGCGAGCAAAGGCCAAAACAAGGCCAGATCAGTCATCGAAGGGATCACTTTCTCAATACCCACCACCACAATGTGTGTTTTAGGCCACGAGCAACTAAGCCTCCCATTGCCTTCGTTTTCCGTTAAGGCAATTCCGCCAATATCCGGAATAATAAAATTAGCACCGGTAACCCCGACCTCTGCCTTCCTGTACGCTTCACGAAGCTTTTCGCGGGCCACCATGGTCAGCTGATTGGGATTTAAATGCGGAGCGGTTCCTAATTTGGAAGCAAATAGCCTGGCCACATCTTCCTTGCTTTTATGCATGGCAGGTGTTACAATATGATAGGGTGCCTCACCATCTAATTGCTGAATGTATTCACCGAGGTCCGTTTCAATACTTTCTATTCCATTTTTTTTTAAAAAATCGTTCAGGTGAATTTCTTCTGTCACCATGCTTTTACTTTTCACCAGCGTGGTGCATTTTTTTGCCTTGCATATTTTTAAAATTTCTTCCAGAGCCTCATCAGGAGTTTCTGCCCAGATCACTTTGGCGCCCCTTTTTGTTATTTGCGCTTCAAATTTTTCAAGCTGGTGATCCAGTGTTTCAATTGCTTTCCATTTGATATTTTTAGCCTTCTCCCTGGCTAAGTTCACATCAGCGAATTGTTGCTTCCCTTTTGGAACAACGGCATTGTACCTGGAAATATTGAAGTTGATCTTTCTTCTATGCTCTCTGTCTTCGGCCTTCACAGTACTTTTAGCCAGGAATGTGGATTCATTTTCAGACATTACTTTTGGGTTTATCCTCTTGAGAATATTCAACAGCCACCTGGTGCAGCGCATCGTAGAAAGGAGCACCAAACTTACGGATGAGCGCTTCCTTTAAAAATTCATATACCGGTACTTTCAATTTTTTACCCATTACACAGGCTGGACTACATAGAACATCACGGGGCTCATAATTTACATTGATGTATTCTTTGACCTTAGTGGTTTTGATAGGATACAAGTGACAGCTAATAGGTTTTTTCCAGGATATTTTTCCATCATAGTAAGCCTGTTCAAAACTACACTTGATGATGCCCTGCCTGTCTCGAAAGCCGTAAGCGCAGATCTTACCATTGACGGTGGGGGTTACCCATCCAAACTCTTTGTCATAGACATATTTGCCTTTTCTTTCAATCACGGTGCTTCCTTCTTTAGTAAGGTAAGGACGAACGCTTTCAAAATTTTCGTCAATGATTTTTAACTCTTCTTTTTCCAGCGGAGCGCCGGCATCTCCGTCCTCGCAGCATCCTCCCTTGCACTTGCTCAGGTCACATACAAATTTTGCTTCGATCACATCGTCACTGACCAGTACATTATCTATGGCAATCACAACAAAAATTTTATCAAAGGTAGGCCATGCAACATTGGCATTTTTTACAATTTACAAACATAACATAGCCAGTTTGAAATCAACTTTGCAAGTTTCGAAATAAGGTCCACATTAAAGAAATCATTGCCCGATGTTTCTTTTTTGTATCACTTTATTCCATAAGCTTTTACCTGATGGAATGATCATACGTTTCGAAGAAAGGTAAGAAACAACCTGATGTTCGAGCCGGTGGTGTATAGGAAGCAGCAAAGCAATCAAAATAATCTTGATACCCAGCACCGGAAGTGGCTCGCCGTGTGTCCAGCTATGTATCTTGTTATCTGCAAGTAAAATAATAAATTCAAACAATAGGATAAAAGCAAAGAAACCCATGATTTTTATTGTGCCTTCTGAAACACGGAAAATGCCCATTGTAACAAGCAATACAAAAATTAGGGCAATGGAAATAGCTATACCAGTATATTGAACCGAATGCTTTCTTTCCAGTGCAGCCGCTTGTTCCTGGTCCTTACGTGCCTGTCTTTGCTGTTCATCTTTTATTTCCATTTGTAACAAATCTTTTTCTTCACCGAGCTTTTGCATGCTATCCTTGTACTGGTGATACAATCCGTTATAGAGGCTTGATTGTTTGATATCTCCTGCTTTAGCATACAAAGTATCTAATTCCTTTACCACTAATTCCTGAAGCTCAAGGTTAGCTGTTTGATTGGCAAGCCCTTTTGCTTTTTCATAATATTCTATTGCCCTTATTGTATTACCTGACCGGTTGTAGAAATTG
>JANLYU010000370.1:0-8849 GCA_031365785.1 Flavisolibacter sp.
CGTATGTTTAGTAGTTATATCGTTAAATCAACACTAGATAACTCTTCATTGAAAAATATCAGGCAAATGATAAAAGATCCGATCCTGCAATTGCTGGAAGGTGATAATATCAAAGACCGCATATTCAATTATGAACAGGACCTTTGGTCATATTAAATATTCAAATAATTTCTTAGCCCCCTACTTTAATAGGGGGTTTTTTATTTTAAGGAGGCATCTATAGATTAGGTAAAATGTGGAAAGTACGTATAGGAAATCACTTAAAAAGTAGTATTTTTATCTCGGTTTTTCATAGGATATTGGATTTTAAAAACGGGGCTGAATTTTTATTCCGGCCCCTTTTCTTTTTAGTCAACACTGACCCTAGAAAAAACTCTTGGAAATCTAATATTTTGCTGGGGTTTTCGCCAACTTCCACCTATTTTTTTACTCTTTTTTCCTTTCATCATCCACCCTGTTGATTCTCTTCTTTTTCGCTTTCGAAAAATGACTTTACCAGTCTTGCTTTGGAAGAGCCTACTACCTTGGCCAGCTCCGCCTCAGTTTGCTCCCTGATATTTTTTATTGACCTGAAGGCTTTCAATAACTGGTTGGCTGTGGTGGTGCCAATTCCTTTGATATCCTGTAAGGAATTTTTGAAAGTTCCCTTACTTCTACTGTTCCTGTGAAAATTGATTCCAAACCGGTGTACCTCATCGCGTATGTACCGTATCAGCCTATGGCTTTCACTGTCATAAGGTAATTTAAGCGACTGCTGGTCACCTATAAAAAAGATTTCCTCTTCATTCTTGGCTAACCCCACAATTGTCATTTTCCCGCTGAGATCCAAATCTCGTATGGCTTCTCCAGCAGCATGCAGTTGACCTTTCCCTCCATCAATGATCACCAGTTGAGGAAAGGTTGCACCTTCCTCTTTCAATCTCTTGTACCTCCGGGAAACGGTTTCTTTCATGGTGGCGAAATCATTGATCCCAACCACAGTCTTAACATGGAACAAGCGGTAATCCCTTTTACTGGGTTCGCCATTTCTGAAGCAAACCATGGCAGATACCGGGTAGGCACCCTGAAAATTGGAATTATCAAAGCATTCTATATGGACAGGTAAATTGGTGAGTTTTAAATCGTCTTTAACCTGCTGAAGCACTTTAAATTTATCAGCATCTCTGATCCCCAGCAGAAGGCGTTCCTTTACCCTAAGGTTGTCAATAAAATATTGTACATTTTTCTGAGACAGTTCGAGCAGTTTCTTTTTATCTCCTGACTTCGGTACCGTAACCAAAATGCCAGGTTCCTCGTAGTTCAGTTCAAACGGAATGATAATTTCAGAAGCTTCGCTATTGAATATGGTTCTTAACTGTCCAATGGTGAATGCCAGTGTCTCTTCCATGGATTCATCGAGGTGCGTTTCTACCTGTGTAGTTTTTGTCTGGATAATGGTGCCATGTTGTACCATAAGGTAATTGACATAGGCGGTTTC
The DNA here is from genome assembly GCA_031365785.1 of Flavisolibacter sp. Classification (GTDB taxonomy): domain Bacteria; phylum Bacteroidota; class Bacteroidia; order Chitinophagales; family Chitinophagaceae; genus Flavisolibacter. Next base: position 1,478 of record JANLYU010000370.1, read on the forward strand.
CTTTTCCTTCTGAATGGAGAAAACGTCTACATCACCCAGCGAGGTGTTGACTACAATGGAGCGGGACTGATAGTTTTCCAGGTAACTAATCTTCTTTCTGTTCAACTCAGCTTTTTCAAAATCAAGGTTTTGAGCGTGTTGCTTCATCACGTTTTTGAAATGCATGATCACAGGTCCAAGGTTCCCCCTGAGCAGATTTTTAATCTGGCCAATATTCTGATCATAGTCTTCTTCGGTTTGCCTGGCTTCACAGGGCCCTTTGCAATTACCAAGATGATATTCTAAACAAATCCTGAATTTCCCTTTTTCAATGTTTTTCTGAGTGAGGTTCAGCGGACAGGTACGTAAGGGAATGGTGAGTTTGATGAAATTCAGGAGCTCTCTTACTTTTCCTACAGAAGTATAAGGCCCAAAATACTTTGAACCATCTTCAATTTTTTGTCTGGTGAGAAATACCCTCGGGAAATTTTCATTTTTGATAACGATATAGGGATAGGTCTTATCATCCTTGAGATTGATATTAAATAGGGGCTGGTATTCTTTGATCAGTGAATTTTCTAATAGAAAAGCATCCTGTTCGGAATTGACAATCGTGAATTCAATCTTATGGATCCTTTTTACCAGTTCATAGGTTTTATAACTACCCAGGGTTTTATTGAAATAGGAGCCTACTCTTTTTTTTATGTTTTTTGCTTTGCCTACATACAAAAGCTGGTTGGAAGCATCATAATATTTATAAATGCCCGGTAGGCCGGGCAGATTGGAAGCTACTTCTTGAAATTCAGTCTGTGTCATGCTTTGCCTTCTTGTTCCGGGTATTTTTCATTCCCATTGAACGACTCTTGTTTTTATATTTTCAGGCTGATTACCCTTTGTGATTTTAGTAACTATCTGAAAGCGTTTGTCCACATGCCAGGCCATTTCCTTTTCCACGATGGAATCCTTGCCTACCATGATCCTGTTGATCAGGATCGTTTTTACTTTACTCTCTCCACTTTCATTCGGTTCCAGCATGATGGTTTCTCTTCTGATCTCTTCTTTTTCATTTTTGGGAGTATAGGTTAAAAGGACGTTGTTCAGGTCTTCATCGTAGGTATTGGATTCGTCATAATGATCGCGATTGTTCTCGCTGCTGATATCGGGGAGGGTTAAAAAGTCGTTGGCATACTTTCTGAAATCCTGCTGCTGTATAACTGAAGTGTCAGAAATACTGTCCTGCACTTCAATTTTTGTGAAAGTATACCTGGTGGTATCTATTTTTTTTATCTGGGCCTGGAGAAAGGAAAGAGCAGAAAAATAATTCTCGGTACTGTCTCTTGGTTTTTGTTTACAGGCTACGATTGTCAACAATAGAATAATTACGGTCCATCTTTTCATGAGGTAAAATTACATTTCCGTATAAAACGAAACCCTGCAAAGATTGTTGCAGGGTTGGTAAGCAATTAGTACGGTTTAATGGTGATTCAGCGAAACGCCTACTTTCAAACCGAAATCAAACAGGTTTTCTTTTACCGGATATTTTTTCACATAACTGGACAGCAACTGATACCGTACCTGGGGACCAACCTGCCATTTCAATTTTCCGGTTGAGTAAGCAACAAAGGTCTCAAAACTCGTATTCACATTCCAACGCCGGATAAGCCGTGGAACTTCCGCATAATTTTTATAATCAGAGGAGATCAGGAAAACCCTGTCACCAAGGATATAGGTGGGTTGAATCGTGGAGGCTACCCCGAACTGCATTTTATCATTATCACTTAAATTAAGTTCCAGACCTACTGGGGCCGACACCTGGAAAAATGAATTTTGCAGCCAGTTGGATTTATAACCAGTAAAATTATTATAATTGGTAACTGTGTTAAAAGAGTCGATCCCAAACCTATTGTTGAGGCGAATGGTAGCCAACTGGGAGGCAGCGTTGTACGTTTTGATTTCGTAACGTGTCATATTGAATTGAAGACCTGCTCGTAATTTCAGATTTCTGGCAATTCTATATTTAGCATCCATCCCTATTTCAAATCCAAAGCCAGGCTTATGCGTAACCACCTCGTTGATGGTGTTATCATTCAGGCGCCTGTAGCTGATCGTAGGTGTGAAGTAGAGCTGCAGTCCAAAATTCTTATTGATTGTTTTAGAATGGTAACTATTCAAAACGCTTTCGATGGTAAATGGATACTCTAAAGGCTTATCCCCGAAAGTGAATGTTGCCGATTGAGGTGAATTGGATTCATCATAAGAATCAATAGTGGTGGGAACAAAATCACCACCTTTGTTAGCGTAAGTAACTGAAGAATTACTTACTTCATTGCCAGACTTCACAGGCATTGCGTGGAAATTAAGAAAAGAAGGAAGGGTTGAAAGTTGATTTTTCCCATGAACAATAGGCGAAGCAGGAAGAATTTCAAGTTCATTCTTTTTCGGCAAGGAGGCAGATGACAGAGCTACCTTTGAAGGTGTGGTCTTTGGTGAAATTTGAGCCTGTAAATTTTTATGATTATTATTTTCTGTTGAAACGGTAACCAGATAACCGGTGGCGGTAGTAACGAGAAGTCCCACTCCGATTAAAAATCCAAATCTTCTTCTGCGCCTGTTCAATTGACTGGAAATCCCTTTCCAGACCTTATCTGAAGGCTGCATCTTCAGGCTATCGGCATTTTGTCGTAGGAACTCTTCTAAGTTTTCATTTGTAAAATTTCTCTTCATAATCAGTGGTATTAGGGGATCGGAATCAGCTGCCTGATGCAGCTATCAACACTTCTTTTGGTTTAAACAGGATATGTTTTCTCACGAGTATGTCTTCCAGCATGGACTTGGACCTTGTATACTGACTCCTGCTGGTACTTTCCTCAATGTCCAGCATGGAAGAAATTTCTTTATGTGAAAATCCTTCAATTGCATAGAGGTTAAGAACCGTGCGGTAACCCAGAGGCAACATTCGAATACACTCAATCACTTCCTTGGCCTGCATAATGGACGGAATGCTTTCTTCCCGTACCTGCAGACTGGTTGCATGAATCAGGTCTACACTTTCATTGAACCGTTTGTTCTTCTTCAGGTTATTGATGCAGGTATGAACGATGATCCTTCTGATCCATCCTTCCAGTGCACCCCTGTTTTCAAAAGTGTGGATCTGAGAGAAAATCTTAATAAAACTTTCCTGCAACATGTCTTCTGCATCTTCACGGTTATGTGCATAACGGTAGCAAACCACCAACATTTTTGCACTGAACTTCTGGTACAGGGCTCTTTGTGCAGCGGCATTGTTTTTTAAACAACCTTGCAATATGGCTTCTTCTGTCATAGTCACAATTTGGTTGCCTGTAATTTAAGACAATTTTCCAATCGAAAAGCTGCACTCATTGTCCGAAACCTGTATTATTTCAACTCATTTGTAGAACAATTACCTGTTGAAGCTTTTCTGAAATTCCGTCCTTAGGGTCTTCACAACATATATCTAAGGATTTACATGGTTTTTAGGAGAAATTCTAATCAATGAGTATCTGGCCGGTCATTTCGGCGGGTATGGGAAGACCCATCATTTTTAGGATCGTGGGCGCCAGATCACCCAGTTTCCCAGACCTTACACGGCCCTTCCATTCTTTGTCTATTATAAAAAAAGGAACCGGATTCAAGGTATGAGCTGTATTTGGCGAACCGTCATCATTGATCATGAAGTCCGCATTGCCATGATCTGCCGTTAAGAAAATGGTATATCCGTTTTTTAAAGCGGCATCCACGATCCTGCCTACACAAGTATCTACTGTTTCCACAGCCTTGATGGCCGCCGTCCAAACGCCCGTATGCCCTACCATATCGGCATTGGCAAAATTGAGACAGATAAAACCGGCATCTCCTTTTTCAATTTCCGGCAGTATGGCCTCTGTCAGTTCAATGGCACTCATTTCAGGTTGAAGATCATAAGTAGCCACTTTCGGGGAAGGAATCATAATCCTGCTTTCCCCAATGAAAGGTGTTTCCCTTCCGCCACTGAAGAAAAAACTTACGTGTGGGTATTTTTCCGTTTCCGCAATCCTGATCTGATGAACGCCATTTTGCTCCAGGATCTCACCCAGGGTATGATTGAGGTTGTCATTGTTGAAAATAATATGAATGTCTTTATACGTGATATCGTATTCAGTCATCGTGGTAAAATACAATGGAAGGGGATGCATACCCTGTTGCGGAAAGGGCATTTGTGTCAATGCTTTTGTAATCTCCCGGCACCTGTCTGTCCGGAAATTGAAACAAATGACCGCATCATCATCCCTGATTGTGGCAACAGGAATACCCTTTTCAAATACACATAACGGCATTAAAAATTCATCAGTCGTATTGTTGGCATAGGATTGTTCAACAGCAAGCGCTGCATCTTCTGTGCGATCACCCACACCCTTCACCATGACATCATAGGCCAGTTTAATTCTTTCCCACCGGTTGTCTCTGTCCATTGCAAAATAACGCCCTGAAACAGAGGCAATCTTTCCCACGCTTTCATTCATGTGTGTTTGTAATTCCCTGATAAATGAAAGGCCGCTTTTCGGATCACAATCCCTTCCATCGGTAAAGGCATGTACGAAAACCTGGCGAAGATCATGGCTGCTGCAAACATCCAGTATCGCCTTTAGGTGGTTGATATGCGAGTGAACACCACCATTACTCAGCAGCCCCATTAAATGCAAGGGCTTTTGTTGCTCCTTTGCATATTTAATGGTATCAAGTAAGGCGGAATTGTTGGCAAATTCACCATCCTTGATGGCCACATTGATGCGCTGAAGCTCCTGGTATACGATTCTTCCGGCACCCAGATTCAGGTGTCCTACTTCGGAATTGCCCATTTGTCCTTCCGGTAATCCTACGGCCTCACCACAGGTTGTTAAAGTGGTGTTAGGGAAGCGGTCGTAAAAGGAACTTACAGACGGCGTTTTGGCATTCTTGATTGCATCTGAAGAAGGTATTTTTCCTAGTCCCCATCCATCCATAATCAGAAGTATAACTTTTCTTTTTATCATATTTAAGGCGTGAAAGTGAGCAAAGCTATAAAAAGGTAAAGGTTTTGGTTAATTTAGTATGGCCACTAGTTTCGCATCCATACTATGGCACATTTTTCGATTCATGGGTGAAACAATGGTTCTATTATGAAAAAGTTTTTACTCCTTTCTTCTATAGCGGCAATAGTGGTACTGGCATCATTCAGACCCATTAACGGTTTAGATGATGTGATCAATTCCTTGCGCAATGGAAATGCACAGGAACTATCCCGTTATGTTGATGATAACATTGAAATTTCACTCCCGGATAAATCAGACAGTTACAGCAGGGCACAGGCGCTAATGGTTCTTAAAGATTTTTTTGCCAATAATGGAGTTACCGGTTTTGAAATACAGTTCAAGGGTGAAAACGGCGGTAGCCAGTTTTGTGTTGGTAAGTTGCTAACGAGATCGGGTAGTTATAGAACTACGGTCTTTATGAAAACAAAAGATGGCAAACAACTGGTTAAAGAAATCAGATTTCAGTCACTCTAGCAGGTAAAAAGAATTCATCTTATATATCAGATCCCGTTGAAACGGGATCTTTTTCGTTGTTATGGTATGGAAAGTTGAAACCTGTTTTAAAAATTCTGTAATTCAATCAGAAACGCACCATTAGTTACATTTGTTGCATGTTCGATTTTGATAGTCGTTTGCACCATCTCGTAGAGGAAGCCCTTCGCGAAGACGTTGGAAATGGTGACCATTCCACTTTGTGCTGTATTCCTGCTGATGTAAAGGGGAAGGCCATTCTGAAAATCAAAGAAGCGGGTATTCTGGCAGGGGTGGAAGTAGCGGAAAAAATATTTACTTATCAGCAACCCACCTGTAAATTTTCGCGACATCAACTTGACGGAGTGGAAATGAAGCCTGGAGAAACTGCATTTGAAATTGAGATGGAGGTACACCACATTCTGAAACTAGAAAGATTAGTATTGAATTGCATGCAGCGCATGAGTGGAATTGCCACTACCACCCGCCAGTATGTGGAACTGTTGCAGGGGTTTTCAACGAAATTGCTGGATACCAGAAAAACCACACCCAATTTCAGGTTGTTGGAAAAAGAAGCAGTTCGGATAGGAGGTGGTACCAACCACCGGTTTGGACTTTTCGACATGATCATGCTGAAGGATAATCATATTGATTTTTCCGGAGGAATTGAAGCTGCCATCAGCAAGGCACATGACTATGTTCAGCAGTATTATCCAAATCTTCGAATTGAAATTGAAGCCAGGTCAATTGAAGAAGTGGAAAGGGTATTGAAAACAGGGGCCGGAAAGGTAACTCGTGTCATGCTAGACAACTTCAACCCGGAGAAAGTTCGCGAGGCCGTACACATGATCGCAGGTGTTTTTGAAACAGAAGCCAGTGGAAACATTAACAAGGATAATATCAGGGCGTATGCCGCGGCCGGTGTTGATTATGTAAGCGTGGGAAGTATCATTCATCAGGCAAGAAGTCTTGACCTCAGCTTGAAAGCGGCAATACGTAAGTAGTGATTTGTCATTGGCAATTACTCATTGACAAATCTATTATGTTGAATGAAGCACCCGCCCTATCAATAGTGTACAGAAAACAGTCAATAAAAATAGTGGATCAATAGAATCCTGGGTAACCAGAAATCAAATGAACAAAAAAAATAAGCCCGACAAAAATGGTTTTGTATTTAGCACCAATCCTGATTTTCGTTTTGACGAAGAAAAAGACCTGGTTGTTGAAACTCTGGCACCCCGAATGCAGAAATTAAAAATCCGGCTGGATACGAAACATCGTGGCGGAAAGGCAGTGACCTTGGTAGATGGATTTAAAGGGAAGTCAGAAGATCTTGATCAACTGGGAAAGCAATTGAAAAATTATTGTGGCACTGGTGGAGCAGTTAAGGACGAACAGGTGATCATACAGGGAGACCAGCGGGACAAGGTATTACAATGGTTGCAAAAAAATGACTATATCGCTTCACGGAAAGTATAGTCAACCTGCACTATTGCCTGATGAATGTTTTTGTTTCATTGACATTATTTCCAATTACCCGGATCAGGTAAGTACCCGCGGTGAACTCAGATACACTGAGTGTTTGATTCCAGGTATAGTCTGTTTTCGAATACCTCCATTTTTTGAGAATATTTCCCTGCATATCAAACAGTGATATCGTGAGAATTCCCTTTTCCTGGTTATTCAATTGTAACTCTAGTCGGTTCACTACCGGATTGGGCGTTAACTGCAGCACGCTTTTTTTATCCAAAACAAAACGCACTTTCAGTACCCCAAACTTCCTGGTATTACCATTTACATCTGTTTGTGTAAGCCTGTAAAAATTATCACCCGGGGCCGGAGAGTCATCAATA
>JANLYU010000371.1:0-2805 GCA_031365785.1 Flavisolibacter sp.
TATTACCATTAGCCAAAGAAGGGCTCCTGGTAATAGTCCTATTTGTTTTGCTACAGCCATACAAATAGGACTATTACCATTAGCCAAAGAAGGGCTCCTGGGTGAAGTGCATACCACGGGCATCACGGGTTCTACAGGGGCTGGACAAGGTTTGTCACCTACCACTCATTTTAGCTGGAGGGCCAATAATATTCAGGCTTACAAGGTGCTCACGCATCAGCATTTGAATGAAATCCAACAGTCTTTGCACCAGTTACAAAATAATTTTCCATTATACACTGAAAGTGAAAGCGGCATTAACTTTGTTCCGTGGAGGGGCGATTTTACAAGAGGTATTTTTACCAGTTCCGTGATAAGCAATACCTGGAAACTGGAACCGCTCGTTGAACTTTATAAGTCGTATTATTCTGATCATCCTTTCACCATTGTTAGTTCGCAAGAAATCTATTTAAAACAGGCAGTCAATACCAATAAGTGCTTTTTACATCTGGAAAAAGAAGGTTCCAAACTGGTCGTCCATTCTGTTTTGGATAATTTATTAAAGGGGGCTTCCGGCCAGGCGGTTCAAAACATGAACCTCATGTTCGGATTGGATGAAGGTGCGGGTTTGCACCTCAAGTCATCGGCATTTTAAAACAATCAAATGAAAACAGCCATCATAGGTGGGGGAAATATTGGAAAGGCACTGGCCGAAGGGTTGATCAGGGCAAACGTTTGCTCTGCAGATGATATCACCATAACACGCCGCCATACTGCTTCGCTCACTGAATTGCAGCAGAAAGGATTCAGAACCACCACTGATAATGCAGCTGCCATTGTAAATGCGAATGCGGTTTTCATTTGTGTACTACCACAGCAATTGGACCAGGCGCTCGGTGAGATCCGTTCACAACTAGACCTCCAAAAACAATTGCTGGTATCGGTGGTAACCGGAGCGCATACCCAGGTTTTTCAGGAAAAGCTAGGAACTGAGTTGCGCATTATCAGGGCGATGCCTAACACCGCAATGAAGATCGGGGAAAGCATGACCTGCCTTTCAGCAGTAAATGCAACTGCGGAGGATCTTCAGCTGGTAGAGCGGATATTTAATACCATGGGACAAAGCCTTGTCATCAATGAGGAAATGATGAGTGCCGCTACAGCGCTTTGCGCCTGCGGCATTGCCTTCTTTCTCAGAACCATCCGTGCTGCTTCCCAGGGTGGAGTAGAAATCGGGTTTCATGCAGGTGATGCGCTGAAAATTGCTGCGCAGACTGCTTTTGGAGCAGCCAAGCTTTTGATCAGTAACGGAACCCATCCTGAAGAAGAAATTGATAAGGTAACTTCTCCGAAAGGTTGTACCATAGCAGGATTGAATGAAATGGAACACCAGGGTCTCAGCTCGGCATTGATCAAGGGGATCAGACTATCAGCAAATATTGCCAACAACTTATACAAGCAGACATGAATTTATTCGATGTTTATCCTGTCAATCCAATCAACATCACCAGGGCAAAAGATTCATATGTTTGGGATGAAAACGGTGTACAATACCTGGATATGTATGGCGGGCATGCTGTGATCAGTATCGGGCATGGGCATCCTCACTGGATCCAACGTATAGAAGCACAAATGGGGAAAATTTCTTTTTATTCTAATTCCATTCAGATACCTCTTCAAAAAGAATTGGCGGATCAACTGGGAAAGTTGAGTGGCAAGACAGATTTTCAGTTGTTCCTGGTCAACAGCGGTGCTGAAGCCAACGAGAATGCCATGAAACTGGCTTCTTTCCATACGGGAAGAAAAAAAATAGTGGCCTTCAGCAAATCCTTTCATGGCAGAACATCACTTGCAGTGGCTGCCACTGACAATAAAAGTATTGTGGCCCCCGTCAATGAAACGGATCATGTATTTTTTCTTCCATTCAATGATGAGGAAGCGCTGAAGCTTTACTTTCAGCAACACGGATCTGAAACTGCTGCAGTGATCATTGAAGCCATTCAGGGAGTAGGCGGAATCAATATTGCCAGCACCGGTTTCCTGCAAGCTATCAGGCAACTTAGCCAGGATCATGGTGCTTTGATGATTGCAGACGAAGTGCAATGTGGTTTTGGAAGAAGTGGAAAATTTTTTGCTATGGATCATGCGGGCATCCATGCGGATATCTACACAATGGCTAAAGGAATGGGAAATGGTTTTCCAATTGGTGGTTTGCTCATTGCGCCGCACATCCAAGCCCGTCATGGCATGCTGGGCACCACCTTTGGCGGGAACCACCTTGCCTGCGCGGCAGCGCTGGCCGTTGTGGAAGTAATAACTCAGGAAGACCTCATGGAAAAAGCTAAACAAAGAGGTCAGTACCTGCTGAACAAGCTCAAAAAAATCGAAGACCTCAGGGAGGTAAGGGGTATGGGTTTGATGATCGGATTTGACGTTCCTGAAACGTTGAAAAACCTGCGCAAAAATTTATTGGAACAGTTCAATATTTTCACCGGGGAAGCAAAACCAAATGTGATTCGCCTTTTGCCGGCACTGACTATAAGCCGAAAGCAAATGGATGAATTTCTGGATGCTCTTGGTGAAGCCCTGACCTTACTCAAGCCAGTTGAAGAAATGATCAAAGAAGGCAGCTGATAGGGTAACATATTATGATGCAACCAGAAATTATTTTCATATAAATCTTCTCTCTTGAAGCAATTCATTTCTGTAAACGATGTAGTCAATATAGATGCTCTGGTTCAGAAGTCTTTATCCTACAAGGCCAATCCCTTTAGAGATAAACATCTGGGCGCTCACAAAAGAATAGGTTGTCTTTTTTTGAATCCC
>JANLYU010000378.1:0-5573 GCA_031365785.1 Flavisolibacter sp.
CATGGTCTTTTTTTCCAAACATACTTGCAAACTGGTCCATAATGCCGCACATCACTTTGGCAAATTCATGTTCAGCTTTTTGGGCTATCAGTACCATTTCAAGAGGTGGAAGGTGGAGGTGAAAAATTTCATTAAGAGCAAACACAGTGGCACATTCAATGGAAGCCGACGAAGACAAGCCTGCACCTATAGGCACTTCTCCGTGCAGCACCAGGTTGAACCCTTTGATAGAATAGCCACGTTTCACCAGCTGGTCAGCTACACCGAGAATATAGTTCGGCCAACCCAATTTAGAGGGGATCAGATGGGAAAGAGAACAATTAAAAGACTGATCAAAGTCGGAGGAGAACAGTCTGATCTCATCATCCTTACGTGCACTCATGGCAATGTATGCCGACTGGTTAATAGCTGCAGGCAAAACAAAGCCTTCATTATAATCTGTATGCTCACCAATGATATTGATCCGGCCCGGAGACCGAACCAGTAAGGGTTGTTCTTCAAAAAGAGATGAAAACTTCTCCACTATGCCCTTGGGCAAGATATTTTCGGTTGCGATCATGTTGCTGACAATATAATTCATTCCAATTAGTTCCTTAACCCATTCAGCTTCCTGATCAGGTTCACTTCATCCTGCCGGTATGGCTTTCCATCCGGAAAGAAAATATCATGGAACCATTCATCGGGCTGACCACCATCGGGTATCGGAGTATCCCATGCATAGATCGTATTGCTTTTGCCTGACACAAAGCCCCAGTTGATCGCGCCAACATTTTCTTTTTTCAACAAGGGAAGGACATTGGTAAACCTGCTGTTGCGTGTCCGTGCCATGTATTCCGTACAGATCAACGGCCGACCGCCTGCTTTCAATAATTGAATTACGCGCTGATGCCAGAGCGGTTCTTCATAATCATGATAAGTGATCACGTCAGAATTCATCAGTTGGAAAGCATTCAGTTTTTCGAAATCCCATGCCCAAAGGCCTGCACTCAATGGTTGATCAGGACGTATGGCATGCGCCCATCCAAAAACTTTTTTTAAGAGCGGGAGTGAGCTTTCCTTTTTATCACTGTTGCCTGGTTCATTGTACAAATCCCACAAAAGAATGCGTTTGTCGTGCGCAAAGCGTGTCATCACATCTGTAACATACTTTTCCAGCATGGGAAATAAAGTGGTGTCAGCGGAAGCCGGTTGGCCAGGATCCTGCACCCACCCTGAATTGTGGATACCTGGCTTTGGAGCAGGCTGCTTACCTGCTACGGGTACTTTATTCCAGCAATCATCAAAAAATACGAAAAGAGTTTGGATCTTATTCCTGTCTGCAATGGTGAGGAACTGGTCCATCCTGGATTTAAATCCTTCCGGATCCTGTTTCCAGGCAATGCTATGAAGAAAAACGCGCATCGTATTGAATCCAATACCTCGCGCCCATCCCAGCTCAGAGCTGATGGTGGTAGTATCAAAAGTTTCCTTTTGCCACATCTCCAGCTGATTGATAGCGGTGCTGGGTAAATAATTGGCGCCGGTGATCCACTGATGTTCCTTGTACCAGGTGTTGGCTTGATCTACAGACCAGATTTTTACGGGTGAAATGACAGCAGGCCTGCTTTTCAGTTCATTCTTTTGTGCGCTGCATTGCAACACGTTGAAGAGAAAATGGAAAAAGAAAAGATTTTTTATGCGCATATGGTAAATTTATCCGTGATCATTGATGAAAGTATTTCAATTCACTTCCAGACTATTTTTCGATGGTAATTTAGGAAAAGTCGCATGTGGTTCTGACTGGTACCAGAAAACAACTGAGCTGATATCAGACTGCTGCGGTAAGTAGCGGCCTTCACTTCTCCATCCAAGGTCCTGTATGGTTATTTTTATTTCCTTTTCAAATCGTATAGGATCAGCAATATGCCAGCGGTACATTCCGAAACGCTGTTGCGATCCATACACACCATCAGGTTTTATAAACTGGTGCATACCGGAATAAGCGGTAGAAAATTCCTGGTACTGGTGAGTTTTCTGGTTTTCGAAATTATAGGAACCGCAAAAATAGTCTTCAGTTCCTGTTCCGTTGATGGTGGGAAATTCATGATCACCATCCAGATAAAATTTAATTTCTCCTTCTCCCCACCAACCGTTGTTATGAACGCCCCATGCCAGATAAGTACCTACATATTGTCCTTTACCCCGAATATTATCGGCCAGTGTATATAAAGAACCCGTAGTTGGATTGTTTCTTCTGAACTGTGCATGAAAATAGGCAGCATCGTCAGGAACACTGGTTAGCGTATAATCTACCTGATAGTACACATTCATCCGTTCTGTACTGATATTCTCCATGGTGATCCTGCACTTTTTTCTGAACGGCATCACCCAGTAACAATTGAAAGCACTCCCTGGATTCACCGTAACCGGCAATGAATTCAAAGCCGCATACTGGCCCCAACCCATTCCAAAAAAATCACCCACAGGTACTTCTATGGAGGGTTCTTTTTCATCATCCCAGTAAAACCGCAAAATAGAATATCTCCAGATGCCTGTAGGCGTCATCCATAGGTGCTGAATAGCCCCCGGGCCCTGTATCTCCGCAAGCGTGATAGTTTGACCTCCTTCAATCCACCTGAATGGATTGGTTTTCCATCCCATTCCCAGTTCACGTGCCTGTTGGCCACTTACACCCTCCTTCAAAGAGGTGGCGCCGCCCTTACCTGGTTCGCCCGTCACATTCTCAGGACTGATAGAACGGGTTTTAGCATCCGATAATCTATACAGATTACCTAAGTTCATTTCAAGTCCATTAAATCTTTCTGTTTTTTGGGCTAAGGAACCATAGCAAACAAACAGAAGTACCATTGCAGCAGTGATGTTCATATGCAAGTGAATATGATATTTGAATGGATTCAAGTGACCGGCCTATTATTACCAACCTATTATCGTCGTTTTCCGGAAGGTACATGAAGGGGAATTCCTGTTTTTACAGGTTCTCCGAAATCTGGTGTTCCATCCTGCTTCCAGTAAAACTTCTGCGCACGTGGCGACCGGTTTCTTCCACAACCCTGATCCGGGGCAGCATTGGCATGGTAAAGAATCCAGTCTTCTTTTCCATCCGGTGAAGTAAAAAATGAATTGTGTCCTGGTGCATAGACACCGTTGTCTTTGGACATTTTAAAAACAGGTTGGGCATTTTTTTTCCATGATGCAGAATCCAATAAATTACTACCAGATGTACTTGACAGCATGCCCAGTGTATAAAATTCAGTCCAGCAACCACTTGCAGAATAGACCAGGTAAACGCGGTCATTTTTGGAAAGAAATTGCGGGCCTTCATTCACAGAAACATGGGGCGGATTCAACGCATCATGAAGGTCTCCGTGTGTTTCCCAGTCATAGGTTGGGCTGGATAAGCGCACCCTGTTTCCTTCCAGTGTCCATGGATCTTTCATTTTCGAAATATAAAGATCCTGTCTTCCGTTGGTATCACCTTCCCACCCCGACCATACCATGTACAAGATCCCCCGGTTTTCAAAAACCGATCCGTCAATGGCCCATTTGTCCGATGGGTCACCTACTCTACCTTTGAAAACCCACGCACCTTTCATTGGATCCCTGGATGCATTTTCAAGCACGTACAACCGGTGCGTTTCATTTTTTCCATTGTCTGCAGCGAAATACAAATACCATTTATGATTGATGAAATGAATTTCTGGTGCCCATAAACCTTTTGACCAGGGCGTACCTGGCGGTGGCAGGAAAACTGTTTTCTTTTCAGCATTCTTTAAATTGGCAATGCTTTTTGTTTTCCAGATCACCAGCCTGTCACCCATAGTATGGGTATAATAATAGTATCCATTTTTATAAATACTCCATGGGTCGGCGCCTGATGGAAGCAAAGGGTTGGTGAATGTGGTCACCCGGTGCGCGCAGGACATGCTGATCAGGCCACATAAAAAACCAAAAAATATAAGTTTTATCATGAGCTATTCGCCTGCTGGTTTTGTAATGCTGGCTCCAGTCCCTACGGGTTCTCCGAAGTTGGGTGTGCCATTGGCATTCCAGGTAAATTTTTGCATTCTTGGATTTCTGGTATCTCCGCAACCCTGACCCGAAGAAGCATTGGCATGATACAAAATCCAGTCTTCTGTTCCATCGACCGACTTAAAAAATGCATTGTGCCCCGGTCCATAAGCACTAGGCTTTTTGGAAAATACAGGAACTGTTGTTTTCGTCCAGTTGGCTGTCACCAAAGGATCCGTGCCGTCAGCGAGCGAGAGCATCCCCAGCGCATAGTCGTCTGTCCAACAACCACTGGCAGAATACACCAGAAAAAATTTACCTGCCGGGTTGACCAGAATTTCAGGTCCTTCATTCACACCCGGCGGACTCCCCATTGTTTCCCAGGTATATTGAGGAGATGAGATCAGGTTACGTGAGGTGCCGAGCGTCCATGGTGTTGTCATGCGGGCAATATAAATCCTTTGTGTATTGTCAGTTGCCGAAGCCTGCCCACTCCATATAAAATAATTATTGCCGGAATAGGTCATTACTGTTCCGTCAATGGCGAAAAAGTTAGCCGCCGTGTCGCTGATCTGTCCTTTATCCACCCATGTTCCACTACGCGGATCGGCCGCATTATCATTTTCAAGAACAAATGTTCGTTGGGTAGATAGGTCAGTAGAACTACCTGCTGTATAATAGGCATACCATTTACCATTTAGAAAATGGAGTTCGGGCGCCCATACATTTTTTGAATTAGGTCCTGTGGCAGGGGCAGACCAAATGTTTTGAGCAACCGCGTTACCGAGTTCAGACATTTTTTTTGTGCGCCATATGGCAATCCTGTTTCCGAGTGTATGGGTGTAATAATAAAAACTGTCTTTTTTAATCACCCAGGGATCCGGACCGGAAGACAATAAGGGATTGGTAAATGTAGTAACCGGGACTATCCCAGGATTAGGGTTTCCTCCACCTGAATTTTTAGAACAGGACAAGTAAAAAACCGAAATCAAAATACACAGTAATCGAACCTTGTACATCATATGATCAAATTAGGTTTTCTAATCCTACATTTCGTTACTCATAAAGTTCCCTGAGGCATTCTCCATTAATATCCCGGATTTTGTGTAAGGCTTGGGTTCAGATCGATATCAGATTGCGGGATGGGATACCATTCATGTTTTCCCACTTTAAAATTCGTGAACTCCGGATCCCTGTTCGCTAATGCAGGGCTTAAATCTCCCCAGCGTGCCAGGTCTGCAAAGCGCCAGGCTTCACCGGACAATTCCACGATACGTTCATGTTTCAACTGATTCAGAAATTGTTGCTGATTCATACCCGGCCTGATAGTAGCAAGAGCTGCCATTCCTGAACGGGCCCTCACCCGATCCACATATTGATATGCATTGGCTGTTTGGTTCAATCCATTCAATGCTTCGGCATACATCAGCAGTACATCAGCGTAGCGGATAACGCGGAAGTTAATGGGAGAATTAAATACTTCAAAATCATTGATGCGATAATAATCGTCGAGGTACTTATGGTACCAGGCTCTCTTTCCATAATCAGCATCATAATTATGGCTC